>JAZOMM010000001.1:0-2160 GCA_045653965.1 Christensenellaceae bacterium
TGCCGACCGTGTGGCTCTGGCATTCCTGGTGGAAGCATACGACGAAGAAGTTGTGGACGCTGAAAAGAACGACGTTAGAACTGTTCTTAGACTTCACCCAACCTTAGCACCATTTAAGGCTGCAATATTGCCACTTTCTAAAAAACTTTCAGAAAAGGCAGATGAAATCTATAGCGAACTCATTAAGTCTTTCCCTGTTGACTATGATGAATCTGGTTCAATCGGCAAACGTTATCGCCGTCAAGATGAAATCGGCACACCACTTTGCATTACTATCGACTTTGACACACTTGAAGATGGTGCTGTTACAGTTCGTGATAGAGATACTATGGAGCAAGTTAGAATTCCTATCGATAGCCTAAAAGATTATATTGCTAACTCTATCAAATTCTAATTTGATAAAACTAATAATCGATAAAAAGCACTCGGCAAAAAAATGCTGAGTGCTTTAATTTTTTTTATAACTCATATTGACAAAATTTGGTTTATATAATAAAATAATTGTATAAACTATTAAAGGGGTTTTTAATTATGAATTTAAAAGGAACTAAAACTGAAAAGAACTTAATGGAAGCATTTGCTGGTGAATCACAAGCAAGAAATAAATATACTTACTATGCTTCTAAAGCAAAAAAAGAAGGCTATGAACAAATTGCAGCGTTTTTCTTAGAAACTGCTGATAACGAAAAAGAACACGCTAAAATTTGGTTCAAACTTTTACATGATGGCATCGGCTCTACAATCGATAACTTAAAAGATGCTGCTGCTGGCGAAAACGGTGAATGGACTGATATGTATGCACGCATGGCAAAAGAAGCTTTAGAAGAAGGCTTTGACGATATTGCAAGATTATTCTCTGGCGTTGCTGCTATTGAAAAAGAACACGAAGAAAGATATCTTGCTCTCTTAAAGAATATTGAAGACGGCTCAGTATTTAAGAAAAATCAAAAAGTTGTTTGGATTTGCAGAAACTGTGGTCATATCATTGACTCAGCAGAAGCACCAAATAAGTGCCCTATCTGCGACCACCCACAAGCATATTTCCAACTCAGAGTTATCAATTATTAATATCAATTTAACATTAAAAAAGCCTATCATTTGGTAGGCTTTTTTGTTTTGTTTATTAGAATGTTTTTTAAAAAATAAAAACAACCTATTAGAATTTCTAAAAGGTTGTTTTGTTTTGATTTAAAAAGTAAGGTTGTGGTGCAAAAAATTGCACCACAAATTTCGGCAGTTATAACTAAAGCCGATAAAATTAGTCTTTCTTTTCTTTTTTAGCAGTGTCTATAACTTGCTTACCATTGTAGTAACCACATTTTGGGCATACAATGTGAGAAGCCTTAAGTTCATGACATTGTGGGCACTCTGAAAGGTTTGGTGTTTCGAGTTTCCATTGTGCAAATCTTGTGTTTGTTCTTTGTTTTGATGTTTTACTTTTTTGTACTGCCATTTTTCTATACCTACCCTATTTATTTTTACATTTACATTGACTATTATTTAGATTTTCGCCACAGCCAAGGCATATTCCTTTGCAATCTTCATCGCATAAAAAGGTGATTGGCGAATTTATCATAATCAAGTCATCAACTATTTTTGTTAAGTCTATCGTGTCGTTTTTAACCGAATAGCCATCTAAATTATTTTCTTCTACACTCTCGTTAAACTCTAATAGATAAGTCTTTTGGGTATTTTCTAAACACCTTGTGCACTCACCTTTTATAACATAGTTAACTTCACCTTCAACGATTGCACTATGCTCGCCTGTCAAATAAACTGTTCCGTTAATTGTAATTGGCTCGGCGATTTGTGCATCTGGAAGTTCAATTAATTCTTGCTCTGGAGTGTAACAAAAGAAGAAATCTTCTGAGTCTTTTCCACTCCTTTTAAGTTTTCTAAGGTCTAAAATCATAATTTTCCTAACTAAATAGCCATACAAGTATATACTATTTATCGACTATTGTCAACTTTTTTTAACAAAAATATTGTGCTTTTAATCTAATTAGTTGTTAGAAGTGAGATTTTTTGTTTCTCTAGCGATAGAAAGTTCTTCGTTTGTTGGTAAAACGATAATTTTTACTTTAGAATCGTCTGTGTTTAAGTAACCGATGTCATTTGAATATTCTTTATTCTTCTTTTCATCGAACTTAGCGCCACAGT
>JAZOMM010000002.1:0-2387 GCA_045653965.1 Christensenellaceae bacterium
CTGACACACTTGACACATTTGTTTGCTCAAGTTGGTATTATGTAAGATACCCAGATGCACAAAACTCAAAAGAGCCATTTAACCCTGAAATCATCAACAAAATGCTTCCTGTTGATAAATACGTTGGTGGCGCAGAACACGCTTGCATGCACCTACTTTATGCTCGTTTCATCACTAAAGCACTTAGAGATATGGGATATTTAAACTTTGACGAACCATTTAAGTCTTTAGTTCACCAAGGCGTAATTTTAGGACCTGATGGACAAAGAATGAGCAAATCTAAAGGTAATGTTATTGCCCCAGACCCATACGTTCAAGAATTTGGTTCTGATATTTTAAGATTATACTTAATGTTTGGTTTCTCTTATACCGAAGGTGGACCTTGGAACGATGATGGAATTAAAGCAATCACTAAATTCTTAGACAGAATTGAAAGACTTGCAAACAAAATCGTTAAACTTACAGCAAGCAAGGAAAACAATATCGGCAAGGAAGAAAAGGCTCTTTTATACGCAACAAACTACGCAATTAAAAATGTTGATAGAGATATGGAACAATTCTCGTTTAACACATCTGTTGCTCGCTTAATGGAACTCTTAAATGCACTTTCTAAATATGATGCATTAGAACAAATAAATGTTAATATATTTAAAGATTGCTTTAAGTCACTTATCCTATTACTTGCACCTTGCGCACCACACTTTGCAGAAGAAATTTGGGAAATGCTTGGCAACAAAACATCTATTTTCAATGCAAAATACCCTGTTTGCGATGAAAGTGCACTTGTTTTAGACCAAGTTGAAGTTGCAGTTCAAATTAACAGCAAAATGCGTGCTAAAATAATGATTCCAAACGATGCCGACCAAGATACAATCAAGGAAATTATCTATGCTGATGAGAAATTAGCACAAGAATTACAAGATAAGACAATTAAAAAACTTATCGTAGTTCCTAAACGCTTAGTTAATATTATTGTATAAATTTCAGTTTTAAAGGTGTAAAATATGAAAAATAGCAACACTTTAGTAAAAAATATAGAAAGATTAAGCCCTAACATTGAGTTAGGGCTTAATGATATAGAAGTTAGCGAAAGATACGAAAACGGACTAGTTAACAAAGTTAAGCAAAAATATTCTAAATCTTACATAAATATTTTTGTAAACAATGTGTGCACTTTTTTCAACCTATTAGGCTTGATTGTCTTTATTGCCCTACTATTAAGTGGTGCAACGTTTGGAAATTTCTTTTTTGTATTCTTTTATATTGCAAACATTTCTATTGGTATAATTCAAGAAATTAGAGCAAAAAGATGTATTGATAAACTTTCATTAGTTGCAAGCAAGACAGTTAAGGTAATTAGAAATGGACAAACTGTTGAAATTATGTCATCAGACATTGTTTTAGATGATATAATTTTACTCGGAATTGGCAACCAAATACCTACAGATTGCCAAATATTAAAAGGTGACATTGAAGTTAACGAATCTCTTTTAACAGGAGAATCGGTTGCCGTTAAGAAAAGCATTGGCGACACCCTTCTTGCTGGTAGTTTTATAACGAGTGGCATTTGCACCGTTCAAGCAATAAAGGTAGGCAAAGATAATTACGTTGAAACTCTATCAGAAAAAGCAAAAGCATATAAAAAACCACAATCTGAAATAATGAGTTCGCTAAAACTTATTATCAAGGTTATTAGTTGCATAATCGTTCCTATTGCGACAGCGTCTATTTTAAGAAGTATTTTTATTAAAGGTGCAAATCTCCCTGCTTCAATTCTTGGCACCTCTACAATAGTTATAGGCATGATTCCTGCAGGCATGTTTTTACTTACTAGCGTTGCACTCGCTGTGGGCATTATTAAACTTGCTAAGCACAAAACATTAGTTCAAGACTTATATTCTTTAGAAATGCTTGCTCGTGTTGATACAATTTGTTTTGACAAAACAGGAACAATTACTGATGGAAAAATGACAGTTATAGACATCGACAATCTTACCGATGAAAATTTAGACATTAAACCTATAGTAAGTTCAATGTTAAATGCTTTACAAGACAACAACCAAACAGCAATAGCAATGCTTAATTATTTTGGTGAGCAAAGTCATTTTGCACCTATAGAAACAATGCCATTTAGTTCAAAAAGAAAACTATCTGCCGTTAGTTTTGAAAAAATTGGCACTTTTGCTTTTGGTGCACCAGAATTCGTACTTAATAAAACAGAGTATGATTTATATAAAGATAATATAAATGATTATGCAAAAAAAGGTCTTAGAGTTTTAGTTTTGGGAAAATCTAGCCAAATGCTTGCTGATGACAAAATCCCTAATGATTTTAAGGCGATTTCGCTTATTATTATAGCAGACAATGTTAGAGAAGATGCCATTTCT
>JAZOMM010000003.1:0-4780 GCA_045653965.1 Christensenellaceae bacterium
CAAACGATTTTATTTGACAAGCATTATATAAAAGACTTATAATACTATTAGGAGTTTAGTTATGAAGTTTTTAGGTATGGAAAAAATGTCACTTGTTGACTATGATGGTTTGGTGGCTACCACCGTTTTTACGGGTGGTTGTAATTTCAAATGTCCATTTTGTCACAATGCACCACTTGTTAGTGGGTATGAAAATCTGCCTAACATATCACAAGAGGAAATTTTATCTTATCTTGAAAAAAGAAAGGGCATTATTGACGGCGTGTGTATCACGGGGGGAGAGCCTACCCTTCATAGCGACCTTCCACTTTTTATGGAAAAGGTTAAAAATCTTGGATATAAGGTTAAACTAGATACAAACGGCACAAACCCTGAACTTGTAAAGAAAGTTTTTGAAAATGGACTTTGCGATTATTTTGCCATGGATATAAAAAACGACAAGGATAGTTATGCAAAGATAATCGGCTATGATAAGTTTGACACAAAAAATGTTGAAAAAACTGTTGAATATTTTTTAACTTCTAATGCTGACTACGAATTTAGAACCACCCTTATAAAAGAGTTTCACAATGAAGATAATATTATAAAAATTGCAGAGTGGATAAAGGGTGCAAAAAGATATTTTCTTCAAAAATTTAAGTCTGGGGATAACTGCTTAAATGCAGACGGACTTGAAAGCGTTGATAACCAAACCACAAAAAAATATATTGAGATATTAAATAAGTATATCCCTTTTGTTAAAGCAAGGGGTTATGACTTTTAATAAAGTAAATAATATAAACTAAAAGCCACGGAAAATCCGTGGCTTGTATCATTTTATAACTACATTTACTTTTTCTATATTGTTATATTTCAAAATTTCTATGGCGCTACTATCAATAACTTCGCCACTGAACATAATTGGAAGTGCTGGTGGGCAACTTACGTTTGTCATAGATAATATTCTGCCTTCAGCCTCTTCAACTTTTATAGTCTCGCTCTTTGAAAGAAGTGCTTCTCTAATGCTCATTTTTCTTTCAGGCTGTAACTTAACAAAAGTAGGTCTAACTATTTCTTTTTCTCTTTTTATTTTGTTAAACGCTTTTTTTAGCCTTTTATAATCGCTATTTTTATTAAACGGAGAAAACATTAAAACAATAAATGCGTTATCATAATATTCAACAAAAATTTTGTCTTTTTTTAATATGCTTGCAATTTCACTGCCTTTATATCCATAATTGTTGCAATCAATAGACACCTTTAACGGCTCGTTTCCAACAAGTTTATGCCCTAAATAAAGCAAAAATTCTTTTATGTCATCAACTTTTTTCTTGCAAATCTCAAAGTCATTGTTTTTTTCACTCAAATATTTATTTGCACTGTCAAGCGAGCATAAAGTTAAATAAGATGGGCTTGTAGATGCAAACATTTTCATTTTACTCTTTACCTGTTTCTTATTAAAAAAGGTAAATTGTTTTGATATATGCACATATGCCCCACCTGTTAAAACGGGCAATGTTTTATGTGCAGAATCTGCGCACATATCAGCACCTAAATTTATAGGGTGAATATTTTCGCTTAAAAAGTTAAGGTAACTGCCGTGTGCATTATCGATGGCGAGCAATATTCCATATTTTTTACATGTTTGGGCTATTTCTTTTATAGGTAAAATATTACCTAAATAGTCTGGCGATGTTAGATATAATGCCGTTGGCAAGTGTGCCATTTTGCTTAAATATTCTTCTAATATTTTGCTATTTAGCGTGCTTGATAAAAAACAATCACCCTTTTCTATAGCCCACTCTACTTCAATATCTAATAGTGCAATGCCGTTTAGAAAACTTGCGTGTGCATTTCGAGTGCTTAAAATTAGTGGGGTATCCCCCCTATAGAGAGCATACTCTTTTATTAAAGCAAGCATTGTCATGATTGACAGAGATGAGCCTTGTGTTGAATAAACCGAAAAATTAGTGCCAAAAAGAGATGAAAGATTTTTTTCGCTTTCATCAATTATGGTGCTTGCATCAAACAAACTATCTGCACCATCAATTTCGGTTATGTCAAACTTTGCCCCTTTTATGCCTGCCTTATGACCTGGCATATGTAGTCTAACGCACTTATTCCTATTATATTTTTTTATAAAATCTATAATCGGTGTGTTCATTTATTCATCTATTCCATCAATAACAGCAAGTGCAATAGCACATTCCATACGCTTTTTAAAAAGTTCGCAACCTGCCTTATAAACGCCACGCACACTACCCGTTGCGTGATATGCGTTTGCAGAGCAACCACCCGAGCAATAAAGTTTTGCCCAACAGTCCTTGCAATCTTTTCTTGCATAAACGTTGCAGTCCAAAAACTCTTTAGTAACAGTTTTATTTGTCACGCCGTCATAAATGTTGCCGAGTTTGAACTTTTCTTCACCAACGAATTGGTGGCATGGGTATAAGTCACCCGATGGGGTTACTGCCATATATTCAGTGCCTGAGCCACAGCCTGAAATTCGTTTATAAATGCAAGGTCCTCCCTTTAAGTCTATCATATAGTGATAGAAAGTGAAAGGCTTTCCTTCTTTTTTCTTTTCAAGCATAAGTTTAGCAAGTTTTTCATACTCTGATAAAACGATTTTTATATCTTCTTCAGTTAGTTCGTTCTTATCCCCTTTTGCACAAACAACAGGCTCCATACTAAGTTCTGTAAAGCCGTGCTTTAACATTTCCTTTATGTCTTCGGTAAAATCAGGGTTAAAGTGCGTGAAAGTTCCACGCATATAATAATTTTTGTTATCACGAGCCTTAACTAATTTTTGAAATTTTGGAAGTATTTTTTCCCAACTTCCTTTTCCATTATAGTCCACTCTATACCTATCGTGAACTTCTTTTCTTCCGTCAAGTGATAAAACCACGTTTGACATTTCTTTATTGGCAAACTCAATAACATCATCATCAATAAGCACGCCGTTTGTTGTTAAGGTAAACCTAAAGTTTTTGCCCTTTTCTTTTTCGATAGAGCGAGCATATTTTACTAAGTCCTTTACCACATCGAAATTCATAAGTGGCTCGCCACCAAAAAAGTCAACTTCAAGGTTTGTTCTATTTCCAGAGTTTTCCACCAAAAAATCTAGAGCACGCTTTCCCACTTCATATGACATAAGTGCCCTTTCGCCGTGGTATTTGCCTTGACTTGCAAAACAATATTCGCAGTTAAGGTTGCAAGTGTGTGCAACGTGAAGGCATAAGGCTTTAACCACACCAGAAGTTTTGGCCTTTAACTCCCCTGCCATATGTTCAAAAGTATCGTTTGAAAATAATACCCCTTGATTTTTTAGGTCTAAAATTTGGTCATAGCATTCTAAAACTTCTTCTTTGTTTACGCCTTGACCTTTATATTCTTCATAGATTTTTTCTATAACTTGTTCTTTTGTTTGTTCGTTAAAGATTTTAATGGTGTCATAAGCCATTTTATCAACCGAATAAACACCACCAGAACAGGTATCTAGCACTATGTTTTGATTAAGTAATTGATATTGATGTACCATTGATTTTTTTCCTTTTGTTTAAGGCAATAAAGCCTCTACTAAAAACAAATGCAATACGACATTTTGCCATACTGCATTTCTAACTAACATATTTTCATGTTTTGTTTATCCCTAATTTTAGGGTTGGTAAATTTGCAAGGTTGAAAACTACTTGCTTTCTTTACTATTTTCGCATTTTTGATTTGCAATACCACAACTTGTTTTGCAAGCAGACTGGCAAGATGTTTGACATTCCCCACAGCCACCTTTTTTAGCACTTTCACAAAGGTTGCGTGATGCAATAACTTTAATATGTTTCATATTTTCATCCTCCAACATTAATTTCCTATTTATTATATCATAGGTTTTTATTTAAGTCAACAAATATTTATCAACTAATGAGTTTTGATTTTACTTAAAAATCTAAACTTTCTAAATACATAGATGCATTTGTTGCTGCGATAGCACCATCTGCAACGGCTGTTGCAACCTGTCTAACTGCCTTTGTTCTGCAGTCGCCTGCAACGAATAAGCCTTCAGTTTTGGTTTTGCAACTTTCATCAGCAATAATATATCCGTTTTGGTCAAGGTCAACCACGTTTGTAAACGCCTTATTATCTGGAATTTGACCAATTGCTACGAATACTGCTGGAATTTCGTGCGTTAAAATATTGCCGTCTTTATCCTTATACTCAATTGCTTTGAGTTCATCTTCACCGATAAAGTCGATAACGCTTGTGTTTGGTCTTACTTCGATGTTTTCTTTTGCACGAAGTGCTTTAATAAGCATTGCATCACCAAAGAATTTATCGAACAAGGTATATACATAAACCTTTTTACAATAACTTGAAAGTAAAAGCGAATATTGAAGTGCTGTGTTAGCATCGCCGATTACTGCAACTTCTCTGCCTTTATAAAAAGCACCATCACAAATAGCACAGTAGTACACACCCCTACCCACTAAATCATCTCTATCAGATTTTGTGCGAAGGTGTTTATGCTTTACGCCAGATGCTATGATAACGCTCTTTGCCTCATATTCGTTAAACTCTGTTTTAATGTGAAAAACTTTATCTTCAGTTTTAACTATGTCAACGGCCTTTTCTATTTCCACATCGGCGCCGTGAAAAGTAATTTGTACAAACAAGTTATCAGCAAACTTTTCGCCACTGATTTCTTTTATTGATGGATAGTTTTCAAGTCTTGGTGAATTTGCAATTTGTCCACCCAAACTTTCACTTTCTAAAACTAAAACTTTTTTACCATTTCTTAAAGCGTATA
>JAZOMM010000004.1:0-7778 GCA_045653965.1 Christensenellaceae bacterium
AGTATGTCTGGCTCTATCTTGTTTGCAGAAGCAATCGCAATCAATGTGCTTGCAGGTGCAACAGGCTCGGCTTCTGGTGGTATGACAATAGCACTTGAAGCACTTGCAGAAAGTTTTATGGCAAAGGCAGAAGCAATCAACTTAAACCCAGAATACTTGCATAGAATAGCATCGCTTGCATCTGGTGGGCTTGACACACTTCCACATAACGGTGCAGTTTTAACCTTGCTTTCAGTTTCAAACTGCTCGCATAAAGAGTCGTATTGGGATATCTGCGTAACGTCTTGCATAATACCTGTTGTGGCATCGATTTTATTGTCACTCGTTTGGGGATTATTCATATAAAAATAAGATAATAAAAATTTAAAAGGCCACTATAATTAGTGGCTTTTTTGTTTACAAAAGATAAGTGGTTGTGCTATAATAAGCCTAACGGCAAACACTTGCCCAAAAAATTGATATTTATATTTAGCGAGGGTAGATATGAAAAAATTTATTATGTATGGTGCAGGCAATATCGGTAGAGGTTTTATCGGTCAATTGTTCTCACAAAGTGGTTATTCAGTTGGCTTTATTGACATCAATAAAGAAGTTATTGCAAGACTTAATCAAGACAAGGAATATCCTGTTGAAATCGTTACAACTGAAGGCGTAGTTGAAGACATTGTTAAAAACGCTTACGGCATTGATGGAACCGATGTTGAACTTGTTTCAGAAGAAATTGCTTCAAGCGACATCATGGCAACAGCAATCGGAGTTAACGTGTTAAAGTTCATTGCAAAACCTATTGCTTTAGGCTTAAAAAAGCGTTTTGAAAGAAATGCAGGTTTCTTCAATATCATTATTTGTGAAAACTTAATCGGTGCTGACCACTTCCTTAAGGGCTTAATCAAAGAACAAATTCCAGAATATGCTGATAGAATTGACAAGGAAGTTGGCTTTGTTGAAGCAAGTATCGGCAGAATGGTTCCTGTTATGACAGAAGAAAAGAAACAAGGCAACCCACTTAGAGTTTGCGTTGAACCATATAACATTTTACCTGTTGATAAAGATGCTTTTAAGGGCGAAATTCCAGAAGTTAAGAATTTATATCCTTTTGCTCCATTTAACTTATTTATTCAAAGAAAACTCTTTATGCACAACATGAGCCACGCACTCTGTGCATATCTTGGATATCAAAGAAATTACGAATATATCTATCAAGCAGTTGGTGATTATGACATTAAATGTGTTGCATTTAACGCTCTTTGCCAATCAGCAATGGCAGTTGCAAAAGAAAACGGCGTTGAAATTGAAAGCCTTATCTCTCACGCACAAAACCTACTATATCGTTTCTCTAACGTTGCTCTTGGCGACACGGTTGCGAGAGTTGGTAAAGATACTATTAGAAAACTCGGTTCAAACGATAGACTTATCGGTGCAATCAACCTTGCAGAAAAGCATGGTGTAAATTGCGAATATTTGTGCCTTGGCGTTGCTCTCGGCATGCGTTTTGCGCCTGAAGGCGATGAAAGAAGCCAAGAATTAAGTGCATTTGCAAAAGAAAACGGCGCAAAGAAAACTCTTGAAAAATACTCTGAATATAACGGCAAGATGGCAGATTTAATTTGCGAATTCTATGATATGTCAGTTAGTGGCAAATCTGTTGAAGAATTAATTAAATATTGCGAAGAAAAGGTTGGAAAGCCAATCAGAGTTTAATAAAAACTAAATAGTAATGCCCCTAAGCGAAAAAACTTAGGGGCATTTTTGTTAAAATGACAATTATTTATATTATAAATATAAAAAAGATAAAAAAAGTTTAAAAATGATATAAAAACATTTGCACTATAAATCGAATTATGCTAAAATATACAAGCAAAAATTCACACCCAAATGCAAGTGGGGTTTTCGTGTTTCCATAAAAAAACTATAACTCGGTGGAAATGTAACCTCAAAATAAACGGCGTTGGGGAGGAATAACGGAGGTAAATATTATGGCAGTTATTACAATGAGGCAACTTCTTGAAACAGGTTTTCACTTTGGTCACCAAACAAGAAGATGGAACCCAAAGATGAAAAAGTACATCTATGGCGAAAGAAATGGTATTCATATCATTAACCTTGAAAAGACAGTTGAACTTATCGAAAACGAAGTTTATCCAGCTGTAGTTGAAATCGCTAAACAAGGCAAGAGCGTACTTTTCGTTGGTACAAAGAAACAAGCTCAAGACGCTATTAAAGAAGAAGCAGAAAGATGTGGTCAATTCTATGTTAACCAAAGATGGCTCGGTGGTATGCTTACAAACTTTAAGACAATTAGGTCAAGAGTAGAAAGACTTAACAAACTCAACAACATGGAAAAAATGGGTGAGTTTGACCTTCTTCCAAAGAAGGAAGTTGCAAACCTTAAGATTGAAAGAGATAAACTCGAAGCAAACTTAGGTGGTATTAAAGAAATGAGAAGTCTTCCAGGTCTTATGTTCGTTGTTGACCCAGAACAAGAAGACATTGCTGTTAAAGAAGCAAGAGACTTAAATATTCCAATCGTAGCAATCACTGACACAAACTGTGACCCAGATTTGATTGACTATGTAATCCCTGGTAACGACGATGCTATTCGTGCAGTTAAACTTATTGCATCAGTTGTTGCAAACGCTATTATCGAAGCTAACCAAGGCGAAGAATTTAGAGTTGAAGAAGAAGGCGAAGTTGCAGTAGAAGAAACTGCTAAAGACGCTGAATAATTTTAGATAAGGGAGATTAAGAAAAATGTTTACAAATCAAGACGTAATGGAACTTAGAAAAAAGACAGGTGCTGGCGTTGCAGATTGCAAAAAGGCACTCGTTGAAACAAACGGCGATATGGAAAAGGCAGTTGACTTTTTGAGAGAAAAGGGTATTGCAACTGCTGCTAAAAAGGCATCAAGAATCGCTGCTGAAGGTATCGTTCTTGCTAAGGTTGAAGGAAACACAGGTGCACTTGTTGAAGTTAACTGCGAAACAGACTTTGTTGCAAAGGGTGACCAATATATCGCTTTCGTTGATGGCGTTGCTGAATACGTTCTTAAAAATGACGTTAAGGATATCGACCAATTAGTTGCTGACAAAAACCAAGAAACAGTTGAAGCAACAGCAAAAATCGGTGAAAAGATTGCTATTCGTCGTTTTGCTAAATTCACTGCAGAAAACGGTATCGTAGAAAGTTATATCCACATGGGTGGTAAGGTTGGCGTTTTAGTAGAAGTTGAAGGTTGCACATGTGCAGGTGCTAAAGAATTAGCACACGATGTTGCTCTTCAAATCGCTGCTGCAAAACCATTATACATGGTTGCTGAAGAAGTTCCAGCAGAAGTTGTTGAACACGAAAAAGAAATTTTACTTGCTCAAATCAAAAATGACCCAAAACTTGCTTCTAAGCCAGAAATGGTTATCGCAAAGATGGTTGAAGGTAAAATCAACAAGTATTATGATGAAAACTGCTTATTAAAACAAGCATTCGTTAAAGACCCAAGTTTAACAATCGAAAAAGTTGTTAAAGCATATAGCGACAAGATGGGTAAAGCCCTTTCAATCAAGCGTTTCGTTCGTTTCGAAATGGGTGAAGGCTTAGAAAAGAGAAGCAACGACTTCGCTGCAGAAGTTGAAGCACAAATGAAGAAATAATTTTTTCATAAAACTAAACGAAAGAAATGCTGTTAGAATTTTCTAACAGCATTTTTACAATAAAAGGATAAAGGGAGTATAGTTATGGCAGTTGCAGTTATTACAGGTGCATCAAGTGGCATGGGCAAAGAGTTTGCCTTAACACTAAATAGTTTTGGCAAGTTTGATGAAGTGTGGCTTATCGCAAGAAGGGAAGATAGGCTAAATGAAGTCGCAAAAGAAATAGGCATAAAGACAAAAGTTCTTGCGTGGGACTTATCTGATAGTGCTACTATTGAAAAGTATAAAGAATTATTACAAAAGGAAAAGCCAGACATTAAACTTCTTATAAACGCAAGTGGGTTTGGAAAGTTTTGTAGGACTGATGAAGTTAGCGAACAAGTTAACTTAAATATGATTGACCTAAACTGCAAGGCTATCGTATATATGTGCCAACTTTCACTTGAGTATATGTCAAGTGGCTCTAACATAATAAACATTGCATCTGTTGCATCAATGCAACCCGTTCCATATATAAACGTGTATGCAGCATCAAAGGCGTTTGTTTTAAGTTTTTCTCGTGGTTTAAATAGAGAGTTTAAGGCTAAGGGTATAACCACCACAGCCGTATGCCCATTTTGGACTAAAACAGAGTTTTTTGATAGGGCTGTAAAAAATGACCAAAAAGCCGTTGTTAAAAAGTATGTGGCAATGTACGATGCCAAAAAGATTGTTAAAAGGGCTTATCGCGATGCTAAAAAGAAAAAGGACGTTAGCAAGTTTGGGTTTATTGCAAGATTTCAAATGTTCCTTGCCAAGATATTGCCACACTCATTTGTAATGTCATTTTGGCTAAACCAACAAAAATTAAAAAATTATAAATAATCAAAATATGCACCTATCATTTTTAAGTGATGGGTGCATTTGTTTTTTTGTCAAAAAATTTAAGTTTTTTATGGGCTAAATATATTTTACTATAGACAAAATCGCAAAAATAGTATATAATGTTTAAGAATAATCTTTTATAAATCAAAAGGAGAGAGTAGATTTATGCAAAAGGCAGTTTACAAAAGAGTTATAATAAAACTTTCGGGGGAAGCACTTGCTGGTGCAAATGGCAACGGCATTGATGAAAAGGTTTTAGGCGAAATTACAGACCAAATTAAAAAAGTAAAAGAACTCGGTGTTGAAATTGGTATAGTTGTTGGTGGTGGCAACTTCTGGCGTGGCAGACAAGGCAAGGAAATGGACAGCGCAACAGCCGACCACATGGGTATGCTTGCAACGGTTATCAACGCACTAGGCTTACAAGATGCTTTGGAAAGAAAGGGTGTGCCTACAAGGGTTCAAACGGCTATTGATATAATTAAGGTTGCTGAACCATATATTTTAAGAAAGGCAATCACTCATCTTGGAAAGGGTAGAGTTGTTATCTTTGCTTGTGGCACGGGTAACCCACACTTTACAACAGACACTGCAGCAGCGCTTAGAGCAGCAGACATTAATGCAGAAGTATTGCTTCTTGCTAAAAATGTTGATGGCATATATGATAGCGACCCTAGGATTAACCCTAATGCTAAAAAACTCGATGTAGTGACTTATAAAGAATATATCGAAAAAGAACTAAAGGCAATGGATACAACTGCAATCACTCTCTGCAAAGAAAACGGAATAAAAGTTTTGGCTTTTGGCTTATTTGAAGAAAACGCACTTATGCGTGCTGTATGTGGCGAACAAATCGGCACACTTATTAAATAAGGCATTATCACATCAATTGGTTGATTTTTTAACGGAAAAATACTGCAAAATATTTTGTTTTTTGTTCAGTTAAATACTTTCCAAGTATTCGCCTTCACAAGAAAACTCATTTTTTTGTATTTTTCTCGTTAAATCTACAAAACAAGTTTGTATAAATCAACCACTTTCTGTGACAAAGCCCTAATAAATAATAAAAATCACAATAAATATACAATTAAGGAGAATTACTATGGCTATTGAAAACGAACAATTTGAAATGATTATGATGGAAACAATCGAAAGAACTGACAAAACGGTTTCAGTTCTAAACAGCGAATATATTACAATTAGAGCAGGCAGAGCAAACCCACATATTTTAGACAAGGTTTTGGTTGATTATTATGGAACTCCAACGCCTATTAACCAAGTGGGCAACCTTTCAGTTGTTGAAGGTAGATGCTTAGTTATCGCTCCTTGGGACGCTTCTATGCTCAAGATTATCGAAAAGCAACTTCTTGCTGAAAACCTTGGTATTACACCTGTAAACGATGGTAAGGTTATTAGACTTGTGTTCCCAGCGCTCACAGAAGAAAGAAGAAAAGAACTTGTAAAACAAGTTAAAAAGATGGCAGAAGACAGCAAGGTTGCTATTAGAAATATCCGTCGTGACGGCATGGATGCATTAAAGAAAATGAAAAACAATAAAGAACTTTCAGAAGATGAACACGCTTCTTGCGAAAAGGAAATTGACAAAATTATTTCTGATAGCATAGAAAAAGTTGAAAAACTTTGTGCCGACAAAGAAAAGGACGTTCTTTCTGTATAATGGATAATATAAAGATACCTTCACACGTTGGAATAATAATGGACGGCAACGGAAGGTGGGCTGAAGCAAAAGGCAAAAACCGTTCGTATGGGCATAAGTTTGGTGCGAAAAATGTTGATAGGATAGTTTCGCACGCTTTTAAGAGTGGGGTTAAATCGCTCACTCTTTATGCTTTTTCGGCTGAAAATTGGGCTCGCCCAAAGGCAGAAGTCGATGAACTTATGCGCCTACTTAAAGAATACTTTAAAAAGTTTATTAAAAAAGTTGTTAGAAGCGATGTTCGTTTGCGTGTTATCGGTGGTAGAGATGAACTCTCAGCCGATTTGATTAAAGTTATTACTGACGGCGAAGAAAAGAGCAAAAATAACACCAAAACAAACCTTAATATTGCACTAAATTATGGTGGAAGGCAAGAGATTGCAAGGGTTGTTAATAATCTTATTAAAGAAGGTAAAGAAATAACCGACCAAACCATTTTAAATGGGCTTGACACGGCAGACAGTGGGGAAGTTGACCTTATTATTCGTACGGGTGGTGAACTCAGGCTCTCTAATTTCTTGCTTTATCAAGGTGCGTATAGCGAACTTTATTTTACCGATGTTTTGTGGCCTGATTTTGATGAAAGTGAACTTGACAAGGCGCTAGAAAGTTTTTCAAACAGAAAACGCCGTTTCGGAAAGGTATAAAAGGAACAATATGAAAACGAGAATTATAAGTGGCGCATTCTATGTGGCAATACTAACTGCATTTTTTCTTTTTAGGCAGTTGGCAAGCAGTTGGATTTTTCATCTACTTACCTACTTTTTTATAGTGGTTGGCACATTTGAAATGGCAAGGGCAACAAAAAAAGTTACCATAAAAGGCACAAGAATTTTATCTATGGTTCTTGCATTACTTTTAGTGCCTGTATATTATGTTTTTCAGCATTATGTTAGTGGTAGCCACGGCTTAGTATTTGGCTTCTATCTAGTTGCTTTGTTTGTTATAATCAACTTATTTTTAGCAATAAACAATAATGCCGACCTAAAGTCAACCATATGGACATTGTTATGTTATGTTTACCCATCAATGCTCCTTTTATTTATGCTTTCAGCAAACGACATGGGGGATAACTCGTTTATTGTTTTGCTTCTTGCTTTTGTAATTTCGCCTATATCAGACACTTTTGCATATTTTGTAGGAAGCAAAATCGGTGGCAAAAAATTATGCCCTAAATTAAGCCCTAAAAAGACTTGGTCGGGTGCTATAGGTGGCACAATAGGTGGCATGATTTTTGCACTTATTGTAGGGCTTATCGTTCGACCAGACTTAAATGTCTTTTCACCTGCAGTGTTTTACTTGATAGTGGGACTATTTGCAAGCGTGGTTAATATTTTGGGCGATTTAACCGAAAGTTATATTAAACGAAAAATGGGAATTAAAGATATGGGCAAAATTATGCCGGGGCACGGTGGCGTGCTTGATAGAATAGATGGCACAATGTTCGTTATAGTTGTGCTTTACATATTGTTTTTATTTGTATAAGGATTTTGTATGAAAAAAATTGCACTATTAGGTAGCACTGGCTCAATCGGAAAGCAAACGCTTGAAG
>JAZOMM010000005.1:0-6059 GCA_045653965.1 Christensenellaceae bacterium
TTTCCCTTCAAGCATATCCTTGCGGGTTCAAATGGTGTATCCTCAGCCTAAGGGCACCCATAGCGAATATTTAAAAAAATTTTTTAGTAAACATATAATATCACTTTGATTTTATTGTGTCAAGCAAAAAAATGTGCTAAAATGTAAATCCAACTAAAAAATTAAAAGCCAAATAAAACATTATATATAGTAAAATATATAGTAAAAAAATTATATAAAACACACAAAAAAGGGGGAAAAACAAAAATGAGCAAGTTTTTTGCATTTTTAAATCGTATGAAATATATAAAGCGTTGGTCACTTATGCGCTCGGTTAGAGAAGAAAACATAATGGAGCACTCTTTAGAAGTGTCTATCTTGGCGCACGCTTTAGCAGTTATTAAGAACAAGATGTTTGGTGGAAAAGTAAACATTGAAAAGGTTGTGCTTTTAGCACAATATCACGAAGTTGGCGAAGTTATAACGGGAGATTTGCCAACACCTATAAAATATTTTAATCCAGAAATCAAAAATGCTTATAAAGATTTAGAAACGCTTGCAAGCAAAAAGATATTAGACACCCTTCCAGAGAGCATCAAGGCAGAATATGAGCAATATGTTTTGCCAGACGAAAATAGCGAAGAATATAAAATCGTAAAGGGCGCAGATAGGCTTTCGGCATATTTAAAATGTGTAGAAGAATTGAAAGCCGGCAATAGCGAGTTCAAAAAAGCAAGAAGGACAATACTAAGTGACCTTAAAAATCTAAAGAGAGAAGAAATAGATTATTACCTAAAAGAGTTTGCTCCTGCATATGAACTTACTTTAGATGAATTAGATTAGTTTTTGTGCAATATATACAAAAATAGGCTATATATTTGTTTACATTGTTGTTGCTATTGCACATAAAAAGTAGTAAAATAGAATAGTAAAAAATTAACAGGTCAATATATTGACCGTTGGAGGAAATTATGGCAAGTTTAAGCTTAAAAAACGTTTACAAAGTTTACCCATCAGGTGTAGTTGCTGTTACAGACTTCACACTTGACATTGAAGACAAGGAATTTATCGTATTCGTTGGTCCATCAGGTTGTGGTAAATCAACAACACTTCGTATGATCGCTGGTCTTGAAGAAATTTCATCTGGTGAACTTTATATCGACGGTACATACGTAAACACACGTGCACCTAAAGATAGAGATATCGCAATGGTTTTCCAAAACTATGCTCTTTATCCACACATGACAGTTTATGATAACATGGCTTTCGGTTTGAAACTCCGTAAAATGCCAAAAGCACAAATCGACCAAAGAGTTAAAGAAGCAGCAAGAATCTTAGGTCTTGAAATGTATCTTTCAAGAAAACCAAAGGCATTGTCTGGTGGTCAAAGACAACGTGTTGCTTTAGGTCGTGCTATCGTTCGTGAACCAAAAGTATTCTTACTTGACGAACCACTTTCTAACTTGGACGCAAAACTTCGTTCACAAATGAGAACAGAAATCACAAAACTCCACAACAGACTTGCAACAACATTTATTTACGTTACTCACGACCAAGTTGAAGCTATGACAATGGGTACAAGAATCGTTGTTATGAAAGATGGCTTTATGCAACAAGTTGATACACCTATCAATCTATATGATTACCCAGTTAACCAATTCGTTGCTGGCTTTATCGGAACACCACAAATGAACTTCTTTACAGGTAAACTCACAGGTACAAAAGACCAAGTTTATGTAGAATTCGGTTTAAATAAGATTGCTCTTTCAAAAGAAAAGATGGATTTGATTGTAAATCTTGATAAATATCTCAACACAGATAAAGAAATCGTATTCGGTGTTAGACCAGAAGATATTCACGAAGAAGAAAATTGGATTAAAGAAAGTGGCAAACCAGTTATTGAAATTACAGTTGACGTAGTTGAACAACTCGGTGTAGAATCAATTATTTACTGCTCTACAGCAAAAGAAGAAAAAGTTAGCGAAGACGGATTTAAGAGTATTGATGATGAAACATCAGACCTTATCGCAAAGATTGACTCTCGTTCAAAAACAAAGAGAGGCGACAAGATTAAGGTTGGTCTTGATATTGACCACTGCCATATTTTTGATAAAGAAACAGAAATTACAATCGTAGCAAGAAACGAAGAAAACAAGGCACAAATCGAAGCATTACAAGCAAAAAGAGAAGCAGAAGAAGCTGAAAAGGCTGCTATCGCTGCTGCAAAACTTGCTGAAGAAGAAGCAAAGGCTGCTGCTATCGCTGAAAAACAACGCATTAAATTAGAAAAGAAAATGGCAAAACAAAATGCTAAAAACGCAAGCGTTGAAGAAGAAAAAACAGAAGAATAATAATTTTTCATAAAACTAAAAAGGTTGCACAAAAAAGTGCAACCTTTTTGTTTTTTAAATAAGAAAGATATAATAAACAAAAAAATGGCAAAAGAATTTAACTTTTTTGGGCAAGTTGCATAAAAAATTTGTTTTTTCTATTGTGTTTTAAGAAAAAAGGCTGTATAATGTTTGTATAAAACAAAAAGAAACAGTTAAGGGTAAAAGTTATGGAGCAAGATGTAAAATTTTTTATCAACAGCATAAGAGAAAAAACGGGCATTGAGTGTTCGGTTTATACGAGTAGTGGGGAATTTGTTGCAGGTGAAAATGATGATAAGATAAATATTCCACTAGATTTTGATGGTGTTTGTGTTGATGAAAACAATAGCAACACGCTTTTTACTATATTTTATAAGGGCAAAAAACTTGTTGCAAAGATTAACGGAAGTTCTAGTGCTGAAAAAAACTATGCACACTTATTAAAAGAACTTGCCGAAAATTTCTTTTTCAAAGAAACTGTCCTTTCTCAAAGCGATTTATTTAAGGCAATCTTGCTTGGCGAATTAAATAAATCTCAAATAATAAATTATATGCACAAATTTTCTATAAAAGATGCACCTGCCTTTGTTATGCTTATCGAAGTTGATGCTGGGCATTTAGAAGACACAAAAAATATGCTTACAAGTTGTGCAGAAACGCTTGACGTTGTTATTGAACTTGATAATCAAATTGCATTTGTTAAATTTGTAGGCGATGAAAATGCCGATTACCAACCACCAACAGAGTATGCTGAGTTTTTAAAGCAGTCTGTTTACGAAGAAGTTGGCACAAATATTAAAATTGCCATAGGTAGCACGGTTAAAAGCGTGTTGGAACTAAGTCTTTCTTTTTCTCAAGCAATTTCTACCTTTAGAATGTCAAAGATATTCGGGGCTACGGGGGATATACACTCGTTTAAGGAATTTATGCTTATAAAAATGTTAGAAGACCTTCCAAAACACAAACTTAGCGAAAATTTACAAACGCTTATGGATTCTAGTGCAAAAGAAATTTTTTCTGACAAAGAAATGCTTTCAACAGCCGAAGAGTTTTTGGAAAGTAGCCTAAACACAAGCGAAACTTCAAGGAAATTATACTTGCACAGAAACACTCTTATTTATAGGCTTGATAAAATCGAAAAGGCAACAGGGCTTAATATCAGAAAATTTTCTGATGCAATTACTTTTAGGTTGATTACAATTCTATCAAATTTGGTAAAATAATAATATGGAAAATTTAGAGAAAAACGAAAATAAAGAAAAAAAGAACGACAAAAATAGTGCAAAAAAAGTTATCAAAAGGCTATCAATATTTTTTGCAATAGTTATAGCCTTTTTGGGTGGATTTTTCTTGCGCATTCTTATCTTGCCAACCGAAGCAAACATTTCTGCCGAAATAATAGGGTATATAGAGTATTTTGGATATAGTTTTGATGGAAATGGAAAACCTATAAATCTTAATCAAGAAGATTATGCAAACGCACTAATCGCTGGGCTAAACGATGATTATGCAAGATATTTCACTAAAGAAGAATACCAAAAAAGACAAAACCAACAAGACGGAAATTATAGTGGAATAGGCATATCAACGGTTAAAAAAGGAGAGTATCCTGTTGTAGTGAGCGTTATTGGAAATTCGCCTGCTGATAGGTCGGGTTTTAAGGTGGGGGATGTGCTTATTTCGGCAACTTCAAACGGCAAAAGTGCTCAATTTAACTTGGTTGATGATGGCGAGTTTATAGGTAGTGTAAAAAAAGGTGAACTCGTTGAGTTTGTTATTCAAAGAGATGGTCAAACTAAAACTGTCGGTGCCACAAAAGCAGACTATAAGGCAACTTATGTAAAATATTTTGATAGCGAAGGTCAAATCTTTTTTGACAATGAGAGCGGGGGTACAACGCTTTTGCAAGCAAATAAAATAGATGTCGATAGCGATACGGCGCTTATAAAAATACAAGGTTTTGAAAGCACTGTTGCCTATGAACTTGGCAGAGCAATGGACTATATGTTAAGAAACAATAAGACAAAACTCATTTTAGACTTAAGGGATAACGGTGGGGGATATATGGATGATTTTATTTCGGTTTCAAGACACCTAATTTACAATGGTGGAAAGAAGACCGTTGTTGCATATTCTCAAGGCAAGTCTAAAACAGAAGAGTATGTTATGAATAGCCCGATAGAAAGAAAAAGCATAACCGACGTTGTTGTGCTTGCAAACGATGGCACGGCTTCTGCAGCAGAGTGTTTGATAGGTGCAATGCTTGATTATGGCGAAAAAGGTTTTTCTAAAGAAAGATTAATCTTAGAAAAAAATGATGATGGCATTGCAAGAACTTATGGAAAGGGTATAATGCAAACAACCTTTTCGCTTTCAAATGGTGGGGCGTTCAAACTAACAACGGCACGCATGTTATGGCCAAAAACCAAGACTTGTATCCACGGCACAGGTATTAGTACTTTGCCAGAAAATGAAGTAAGTGCAGGGGGAGAGGCTATTTTAAGGGCAAAAGAAATTTTTGCTTTAATTTAAGCATCTGCAAGATATCTGTTTAGTGCAAAAATAATATCTCTATCAGCAATGTTAGAAATTGGCTGTAAGCCATCAATTCGCTCAGCACTTTGTGCTGGGCGATTATTTAATGATTTGATAAATTCCTCTATAATAGGTTTTAGCATTTCAGGGTCAAGACTTGCCAAAACTTTTTTTATATCAAAGGAATTTTGTTTTAAAAGTTCAATTATGGGGGATAAAAGTTTAAGCATATTGTCATTTCCTAATAAAGATGTAATAAATTGTAATAAATCCATATAAACCTCGCTAACATTATAATATATGTAAAACATACAATAAAATTGAAAACATTTTTAAGGGGTGAAATATGCAAGACTTTAATAGTTATGTAAATGGTCAAAACGACAAAGAAAAAAACTCGGCACACGGCATGGATAAAAACTTATATAATCTTGTTGGGGCACTTGCTGGTCGGTTTGATGGCAAAAGCCAAAGCGAACTTATTAAGGCAATCTATGAAGAAGCCAAAAAGGGCAAACAAAAGGGCACGCTTACAAATAACGAAATAGACAACTTTGTAAATATGCTATCGCCTATGCTAGATGAAAAAAAGAAAAAAATGCTGTATAAAATAGCAGAAGAACTAAAGAAAATATAAAAAGGTAAAGGCTAACAAATTGTGTTAGCCTTTTTAATTTTTTAAAATGCAATAAATATTATTGCTCTTTATTTTTTACAATGTCTTTTAGGGCGTGGATAAGAAAAGAAAGTTCCCTTGACGAGTTCTGCACGGCAAGGCTAACTCTAACAAGCCCACTATCAAGCGTGCCAAGATATTTGTGCATTAGTGGTGCACAATGAAGCCCACCACGCACGGCTATGTCGTAGTTTTTATTAAGAAAGTCTGCCACTTGCTCGCTTGAAAAGTCCTTAACCGAAAATGCAACAATGCCACTTTTATTTGGCTTAGAGAAAATGGTAATTTCACTTATTTGTTTTAAATTTTCTATAAGTTTTTCAGTCATTGAAAGAAGGTGAAGGGCAAAATTTTCTCTATTTGCCATAACATATTTTACACCTTCAAAAAGCGATGCGATTGCAGGTAGATTAAGCGTGCCAGACTCTAACCTTTCGGGATAGCAGGTCGGTTGAGAAAGATTAAAAGACTCACTGCCTGTGCCACCTAAAATTAGT
>JAZOMM010000006.1:0-7203 GCA_045653965.1 Christensenellaceae bacterium
GTCTGTCCTTTCATAATAATAATTGCTGTTGCTTGTTGCATCATCATTTCTTATACCGGTAAGCATGTCATAAATATCGGTCATATTTATACTGCCACCCCAACCGTTAACGTTTCCGTCTTCCGATGCTTTTGGAACAACATTATATACGTCTGAAGCATTTGGATTGTTAATTCCCACATTTACAACGTAAACGTCATCTTTATAATCATCGGTGCAATAACCTATTATAGAATAGTCTGAAATATTTGTTATTTCACTTTTTTGATAAAGTTGAGTTCCATTTGCTATATCTATAGTAGAATCTACAACACCAACGCAGTCAACCGTGCCGTTAACGTAACCTGCAACGAGCCCAACGAGTGCATTTGTCGTTTGAGTTTTTACCGTTAGATTTTGAAGAATAAGATTTTTTATTTGGTTTGTTTGCGTTTCGTAGTTATACTCATCTTTATTTAGTTCACCAACAACACCAAAGAATCCGATTATTTCTGCATTTGAAAACTCGCCTGTTATTTCAGGTGGGTCTATGAGAGAAGCAAACTTATTATCAACGGTTAAGTTACTGATTACGTGCCCTTCGCCATCAAAATTGCCCAAAAATGGGTGTTTTGTTGTGCCGATAGGTGGAAGAACATAAGTAACATCATTTTCTTTCATATTAAGATCTTGAGACAAACGGAAATAGATGGTGTCTATCTGCCCATCGTTATCGTTATCAACATTAAAATAGCCAAGATATTGAAGCCACGCAAAATAATAGAGTTGAAGTGGCTTTGCTATTTCATAAGGACCTTTAACTATTTCTCCATCTAAATATTCAATATCTTTAGTGCCATCTCCAGACTCAAAATATGCTTTATGAACATTACTCGTAATTGCTATAGGCGAACTCAAGCCATTGTCTGAAACCCATGCGTAGGTTACAGGCAACAGCATTATAATCGCAATTAGCAATATTATCAATGTGTTTCTAAGCGTTTTGTTCATACTTTCTCCGTTTTCTTAATTTCAAAGTGTAAAAGGTTAAGAAATCGCAACATAACTTGCTTTGATTTTCTTTAGGTCGTTTGTAAACATAAAACTTGTATCTTCAAGTGAAATTGAGCCACCTTCGTGGTCGTGCATATAACATTCAATTAGTTTCACATCGTATGTTATATAAAGATACAAATTCATTTTTTCATTCCCTTCGTTACTATCAGTGTACCAATTTTCTTGACCATATTCTAAAGATAATGTAATAGAAGTATCTTTTGAGTGGGTGTGGTGTTCTCCCTCGCCTATGGTGTGAACGAAAGTCTTTGAAAAGTCTGTGTCGTTACCAGAATATTTTTCAACTTCTTTAAACCTTTCTTCAGTATTTATAAGTTTATATAAGGCATCAGGGTCAGTAATTGACACATCACTGCCATCATCGATAGCAAACAAGGTAAACCTTATTATGCTTGAAGAAAAATCGGTTAAGACTTCTGTTATTTGACTATCATCTTCTCTATCAATAGTAAATCGTACAATGCCGTTTTTTGGCATTGTTTCGTTTCTTGTTATCACTATTTTTGCAAACGCTGGGGTGTTTTTGTTTTGCGTTCTAAAAATAGTATCGTATTGATTTAGCACAAGGTTGGTGATATTAAGTGCCTCGCCATCTCCAGTAAGGTTTGTGCCCTTGCCGTCCTTTATGCTATACATATACGCTTCATAAACGGCACTCGTATCGTCAACGACAAGCGACATTTCCATATCACTTGCATTTAAGTTTCTGTTAAATGTAAGCCATGCATAAGAAGAAAAAAGAAATAAACTAAGTGTTAAAACCATCAAAACTATAGTATAAAGAAAGCGACTTTTTATAGAGCCGTTCTTTTTTATTAAATCGTTTTTTATAAGTTTTTTCATAATCCACCTCCTTTTTGTTTTTATGTATAACCTTTTTGTTTAGAAATTTATTAAACTCCACTTTCTTCGGCGATAAATTCAACGCCCAAAGATATGGCATCTGACTTAACTAAATAAGAGTTTATGTATGCTCTGTTGTTTTGTTCATCTTGAAGTGCCCCATCAAAATAGCAACGCATTATTATCTTTATATAGCCTTCGGCATTAAAAGGAATTTCGCCACCAGATGGAAATAAATTTACGTATCTTTCTTGTTGATTGCTTATCGCTTTGGAAACGGAAGTAGTACCACGATATCCTGCTTGGCTAACTTCTTCAACATAAAAATCTATGCTCGCTGCATTAAAGTAATAATGGTCTAAACCAACTTCAAACGGCTTTACTATGCTTGCTTTAAGCGATGTGATTGGCAAGGCTTGGCTAGTAGATGCAACATAAACCACGTGGTCGACAAAATAAATTTCGTTATCTGTTGTTGGAACGTTTTCAAACTCTAATGGCACTTTTTCATCTTTTGCATTGCCCGTATTAAAATCAACAGCGTAGTGATTAACTAAATATTTAAGAAAAGTGTCAGATACACTTTCATCTCTTGTTACAGGCACCATATTGCTTCTTGCCATGCCCTTAAAATCAACCGAAAAGGCTATGTCGCCTTGTAAAATTTCTTCTGCCGTTTTGGCTATAACTATGTTTGGGGAATTTTTAGCGCTAACAGAAAAGCCGTTTGCATTTACATTTTCATTTTTAGCAAACCATGCCAAAGTTCCATTGCTCACCAAAAAGCAAACAATGGTCAAAATTAGCACTGCTAATGTAAATATTACCTTTAACTTTTGTTTGAGAAGTGCTGACATTTCCCTTTCCCTTAAAAATTCTTTATAAAATTAAAAAACAGTTGTCCTGTAAAAGGCAACTGGCTGACTGTTAAAGTCCCTATAGCTTTGCGTCACTGTATTGCTACAGTTTTGCTCTTGACTAATTAAATTAAATAAATATATATTTATTTACATCGAGTATATTTGTATTATATCGTGTAAGAAATAAAAAGTCAACAATTTGTAAAAAAAGTTTAAAATTTAACTCGCTTTTTTGCAAAGATATAAACTTTTTCCATTTTTAGCCTGCAAAAGCAAGTTTTATAAATTAAAATTTAAAACGCTTAAAAGTTTTACTTCTAAGCGTTTTTCTTTTTTATAATACCTTTGATAAAAATTCTTTTAATCTTTCGTTTTTAGGATTTTCAAAGAATTCTTTTGGTGAGTTTTCTTCCTTTATAACGCCGTCATCAATAAATATCATTCTGTTTGCAACCTCTTTTGCAAAGCCCATTTCGTGCGTTACTATAACCATGGTCATGCCATCATCTGCAAGTTCTTTAATAAGAGCTAATACTTCGCCAACCATTTCTGGGTCTAAAGCACTTGTTGGCTCGTCAAATAAAATTACTTTTGGATTCATTGCAAGTGCTCTAATTATTGCTATTCTTTGCTTTTGACCACCAGAAAGCGTTGATGGATATACATTTGCCTTGTCTCTTAAACCAATTCTATCAAGAAGTTCATATGCTTTCTTTTCAGCATCTTCCTTGCTCATAATTTTTAGTTTAACAGGCGCTAAAGTAAGGTTTTGCAAAACCGTTAAGTTGTTAAAAAGGTTAAAGTGTTGGAACACCATGCCAAGTTTTTGGCGAGCACGGTTGATGTCAACGTGATTTTCTTTATATAATTCTTTTATGGCCTTGCTATATTCTTTACCTTCAAACCTTTTGAGAAGGTCATCTTTTTTGATTAAGGTAATTGCTCTTTCATCAAGGCTATTCTCATCGATTTCAGGCTCCTCTGCCTTAATTTCTTCGCACACCTTTTTGTATGTTTTTGAAAGCCTTATAACATCAAAATGCAAATATGGGTCGATAGGGGTAAGAAGTTCATCCTTAAACCAAATCTCGCCATAAGTTGGTTCTTCTAAAAGGTTCATACAACGCAAAATGGTCGATTTACCAGAACCCGATGGACCAACTATAGCCACTTTATCGCCTTTTTTTATTTGGCAAGAAACACCTTTAAGAACTTGGTGCTTTCCAAAATTTTTATAAAGGTTATCAACCGAAATTATAACATTTTGCTCTTTATTGTCTCTCATTTCGTCTTAACCTCGTTTCGATAATTTTAACAATGCTTGTCGCAATCATAACTAATATTAAGTAAATTATGGCAAGCACTAGATATGGAATAGTAAACTCATAGTTTGCTGCGCCAATTTCCCTAAGTGCTTTTGTTAAATCCATTATTCCGATAAAACTTAAAACCGAAGTTTCCTTTAATAGCGAAACAAATTCGTTTGCAATTGTTGGAATAACGTTTTTAATTGCTTGTGGCAAAATAACCTTAAAGAGTGTTGTGGTATAAGTAAGTCCTAACGCCCTACCTGCTTCGTTTTGACCTTTGTCAACCGATAAAATACCTGCTCTCATAATTTCAGAAACATACGCCCCTGAATTGAGACCAAAAATTATAATACCTACAACCATAACGTTCATAAGTCCTAAGCCTATTATTGGGAATATAACAAAATATATGAACAATAATTGTACGACTATAGGAGTGCCCCTAAAAAACCCAACATATAATTTCGCAATAACTTGCAAAACTTTTACTAAAGGATTTTTAGTCTTAAACACCCTTGAAAGTGCAACAATTGTGCCCAAAATTATACCTATAATAAGTGCAGAAATTGCAGTCACGATAGTAACTGCAATGCCTTCTAAAACATTAATATAAGCTTTTTCGCCTATAAATGAATCAATAAATATTTGCCACATTTTAATTTAATTAACCTGCAATATGTGTTGCAAAAATTTTGTCAAGTTTAGATGTTCCGTCGCTTTCAACAACTTTAAGATCAGCAAGAACTTTGTTTACAATTTTTAATAATGCAACATTTTCTTTGTTTACGCCAATGCCGTATTCTTCGCTTGAAAGTGAAATTTCAATAGCCTTAACACCACTATTTGATGCAATAACGCTTTCAGCAACTTCTTTATCAACTACAAGATAATCTGCTTGATTGTTAACAACTGCCATTGCACATAAAGATGGGTTTTCTAAACCTGATGTTTGAATATTTGAAAAACCTGCAAAGCCAAAGTCTTCTGAACCTTTCAAATAATAGTAACCTGTTGTTGCGTTTTGAGCAACACCTTTTTTACCTGTTGATGCAGCAAGAATAGCGTCAACGTCTTCTTTTGTTTGGCAAGCATCAAATTCTGTGTTGTCTGCTTTTACAATAAGATATTGTGCAGCACCAAAATATGCATCAGAGAAGTTGATTGCTTGTTTTCTCTTGGCACTTATAGTAAGCGCTGCAAGAGCAAGGTCACTTTGTCCGTTTTGAACAGATGTTACAACTGCATCAAAGTCCATGTTGTTAACAACGAGTTCAACGCCAAGATAATCTGCAATTGCTTTAGCAATGTCAATATCAATACCAAGATATTCTGTTCCTTCTTTGCTTTCAAATGGTGGGAATTCTGCGTTTGTCGCAATAGTTATTCTTCCACTCTTAACAATATCGTCTAAGTTTCTAATGCTTCCTTCTTCTTTACAAGCAGAAAGTGATACGCAAGCAAAACACATCACAACAGCAAGTAAAAGTGTAAATAGTTTTTTCATAATTCTTTCTCCTATATTTTGTTTTTTATTTTTATATTATATTGCAATACTAAACAAAAGTCAATGATTTATTGTAATTTAATATAATATTATATTAATATTTGCTTGTATTTACTTTAAGCACGCTATCTTATTCAACCCTATCCAATCCATACAAGCATAAAAAAATAACACGGCAGATTTAAAATCTACCGTGTTTTTGTTTTATAAATATTACCACTCTTTATCTTCGTATGGTGTGTTTTCTACACCATTGTCTTGCAATTTTTTAACCATATGGTCAAGTTTACCTTTCCACATTTTCTTGAACCACTTTGTTTTGCCAAACCATTTTACAAGCGTAGGACTAATTGCATAATATGTACGAATAAATGCACGACCATACCATGTTGAACCAAGTGTATTATCACGATATCTTCTCAATGTCCAAACCTCAGGGCAATCGTAAGAACCATATACACAAGTCGCAACATAACAACCACCCGTTCCAGCGCCTTCTTTTATTCCAGCATTCTTTTTTTTCGCTTGCTCTAAAAGTAAACCATATATATTTTTTGCTTTTTCCTTTTCGTCTTGCTCAAACTTCAAAGAAATATGGCCACCTTGCAAATTATGATATACTCTTATTTCATCATTTTTCAAAACCATGCTGAGCACATCACTATATTTATCAATCTGCTCTGAACGAATCTCAACATTTCCTACGTAACTAATCTTCTGCATGATAATGTGATTTTCACAAACTTTTATAATGCCATGACAAAAAGTTTCTTCATAATAAATTTTTAATTGTTCATTACACTGCTCAATGTATTTTTCACAATCCTTATATTCACCAAATAAACTTAGTTCATTTTTCATTCTCTTAAATTCATTATAATCGTCAATCTTCTGAAAACCATGTATGATTTTTTTATAAAACTCTTCCTTAAGAAGTGGCGAACCCTTATAAATGTGTTTTTTTGAAGAGAGTATGACTTCGTTTATATAATCTCGTATTTTTGCTGTTGTAAGACCTTTACCTAACGTTAAATATAAAGAGCAAATGTAATATACGCCCATATAAATTGTAACGCCTTCTTTTGTGTAAGAATATTTATTTTCCAACAAATCACTTAAATGTAGCAATGTATTTATACACACAATAATACGTCGTTCACATTCATCCATATGTTTTGAACGAATGCTAACATCTATATCAACATAATGGTTTATTGCACTTTTTCCTAGTAGTTTAATAATCTCAACTGCATTTGTAACAATTTCAGATGTTATGTCCTCAAAATCAGATTCGCTGTGTTGTTTAACCAAAGATAAAACATTCTCTAAACAATTATCTATGAGTTTAGCCGCACTTTCTATATGCCCAATTTTTGTTTGTTTAGCCTTACAATAAACAGAATAAAACGATGCTTCCCAACTCTTTGGGTCATCTAACAGTATCAACTCATAATATTTTCCCGAATTTTCGAAATCATTGTTTTCTTTCGCTCTTCTTGCAAGTTGATACAATTTTTCTAATCTATCCGTATTATCAACTTTGACAGTACCTTGAACTCCAACAGTGCCTTCTATGATCATTTTCTTAGCTTCTTCAACGGAATATTTAATGCCACAACTTTGACATACA
>JAZOMM010000007.1:0-21653 GCA_045653965.1 Christensenellaceae bacterium
ATATCCTTTGTGATAGCACAAAGAAAACTCCAGATGCAATTTTAATTGCTACAGGTAGTGAAGTTAACCTTGCAGTATCTGCTAAAAAAGTTCTTAGCGAACAAGGAATCGATGTTAGAGTTGTTTCAATGCCTTGCGTTGGAGTATTTGAAAAACAAAGCGAAAAATATAAAGAAAGCGTTCTTCCTAACGCAGTTAGAAAGAGAGTTGCTATCGTAGCTGGCTCACCAATGTGTTGGTATAAATACGTTGGTATGGACGGAAAGATTATCGGTATGGAAACATTCGGTGAATCTGCACCTGCTGGCAAGTTATTCGCTAAATACGGCTTTACAGTTGATAACGTTGTAAACGCAGTAAGCGAACTTGTTAAATAATTTTAACTAAATATAATAAAAAAATGGCTAACGAGTCCGTTGGCCATTTTTGTTTTATTTGTATTTATCTTTAAGTTTTAAGATATTTTCTTCTATTTTTTTAATTATTATCTTAAATTCTTCATCGGATTTGCCGGTAGGGTCTTCTAACCCCCAATTATCATCAAATGGCTCTGCCACAAAAGGACATTCTACATTCCAACCCATTGAAATTACTATATCAGGATTAGGAATATCTGCAATCAACTTTGAATATTGTGTTTTTTCCATATCAATGCCATATAGTTCTTTCATAATTCTAACTGCATCTTGATTGATTTGGCTCTTTATCTTAGTTCCAGCAGAATAAAAATCAAATGTGTCTGGTGCCAAGTGTTTTCCTAGTGCTTCTGCAATTTGACTACGGCATGAGTTGTGAACACAAATAAACGCCACCTTTTTCTTATCTTTTTTATAAAACGGACACCTTTCTTGTATGCACTGATTGTTTAGATGACAGCGAGAGCAAGTTACTTGACAACTTTGCATGTGAACGCCCAAATTCTCACTTGTAAATTTAATAGCTTCCATAATAGCAAGATAGCAATCTCTTTTGCAACAGCGTGGACCACCATTTTTACCTATTTTATCCAAGGCTCTTGCCGTCATTTGATTAGCAAGCCCCCAAGCCTCTTTTGCTAATGGCGTTGCTTTTAATGCAATAGAAACGTACATACCCGTGCTAACCCCTGCACCACAAGCACCCCAAAAACCACAAGCACCACCCGGAACTTGCTTTGCTCTTTTTTGCATTTCATATAGTGCAGATTTTAAGTCTATATCCCCTCCTGCATTTTTATAAGCCGTTAAAAGTGCAGAGCCAACCATTGCATGATGTTCTGGGCCATGCATGTGGCAGGCTGGGATAGACATCATTTCTTCTAAAATTTGGATAGGGTTTTTAGACTTACTGCTTAAACATATGCTAACCATTTCATCAAGTCCACTCGCATGACACTCATCGCAAACGAAATGACCATTTATGCACCTTGTTTTGCTATATTGCCTTTTATGACAAATTTCACACTCCATCATCTCATCACTTTCAAGATATTCTAATGGTGCTTTGCATATTAAGCATTCTTCATTCATTCTAATCACCTCGCCCAATTCTTATTTAAGGATAATTTGATTATACCAAAAAAATCAGCACAATTCAAGTGTTTCAAATATGCAAAACAAACCTGAATAAAGTCCGACTTTTTTGTTTTAAAATTTTTAAAAAGATTTCTTAGGTTAATCTTTAGCCAAAATCATGCCTGTCACAAAATATCCCATTTTCTTCTAACTTACATATTATTTCTTCAATCTTTATAAAGCAGTCTTGGTCTAACAATTTTTCATCTTCTACAACCTGTTTTATTTGCTTTAAAACTTTACAACACCTATTTTCTATTATTTCTTTTAATATCTTATCATTTGTAAAATCTACCTTATAACTTTCATTTTGCAAGCCACTTATTAACAACTCTCTCCATAATTCCATAAAAAACTCCCCCCCTTTTTGTCAAGTTGGGGATTATATCCCCTTAATAAAAAAGATTATAACCCCCATAATATAAAATGTCAACTAATAGGGGGATAAAATGTTTAAATTTGATAGATTATTTATAACGATGGACAAAAAGGGTGTTTCAACTTATAGGCTGAGAGAAGAATGTGGCATAGATAGTAAAACTGTGCGTAGATTAAGGGCAAACCAAAATATCGAAATGAAAACCCTTGATAGAATTTGTGCATTTTTAGACTGCAAGATAGAAGATATTGTTGAATTTATAAAAGATTAAACTGATTTTAAAATAAAAAAGCGAGAGAATTTTCTCTCGCTTTTTCTTTTTTATGTAGTTTATTTAATAATTTTCTTAAATTTGTTAAGAATACCAAAGCCACCACCTAAAATAGCAAAAACACCATAAAGGATAGCGCCAATACCTAAACTATACTTATCATACACTTCAGCGAAAGTAACCGAAACAGGACCTGATGTGAGTTCAGTGCCAACGGTTAAAAGCAAGAAAATAAGTACGCCTGCAACAGCAATCAAGATAGCACCAATAAAATCAAACTTCTTGTCTTTAACAAAGATAGAAGCGATTGTGAGTGCAATACCAGCAATTAATGCAATGAAAGAGATTAAACCAAAAATTGAAATTCCACCATTACCAAAGTCACTTGTTATTGAAGCATCACCTGATGAAATGGTAATTTTTGGACCACCAAAAACCAATCCTAAGAAATTGATAGTTCCTGTTTGATTGCCTATTGTAAGTTGTGCACCCGGCAAAAACAAACCATAAATAAGTGCGATTACGCCTGCGCCTGCAACAATTATTGCAAGCAAGTTCTTTTTAATAAATTCCATAATTATCTCTCCTTTTTTATAAATAATTTTTATTATCTAATTAAATTTTTTTCTTCTATAAAAATTCCTATAATTCCACCGACTATAGTGGTTACACCATAAGTAATAGCGCCAGCGCCTAACCTAAAGCCATATAGCGAAACAAAAGCCCTAAACTCAAGTACATTTTTTTCAAACGATACCGTTGTGCCCGAATTAAAAAGCAACAGCATACATACGCCAGAAATAATCATAAAAACAGTGCCATAATAATCATATGGAAAATTCTTTACATAGATAGAAATTATTGCAAATATTATGGCCAATATTATAAGCCCGATTGAAAGCATGCCCAAAAGTGATGCACCACCACTTAAATGTATCCATGTTGAAAAATCTTTTGTAGTAACAAGCATTTCTGCATTGCCAAACACAAAATCCAATGTGCCAACATAATATTGTTCTTCAACAGTCTGCCCAGAAATTCCAGCAAGGACATGAACAAAAATAAGTGACAGCGTGGACACAAACAAAACAAGCATTGCCATGAAATTTTTTCTAATAAATCTCATTTGCTTTTCTCCTAAATTTTTATGCCAAACTCTGTTCGGCCGTTTTCAAATTTAATTCGTTTAATTCTTTTAGTTTATAGAACTTGCCTTTCTTTGCCATAAGTTCAGCATAGGTGCCACACTCGACCATTTCGCCCTGTTCCATAACCACAATTCTATCTGCATCACGAATTGTTGAAAGTCTGTGCGCAACGATAAAGGTTGTTCTTCCCCTAATAGAAGATGCTATTGCCTTTTGAACGTGATATTCTGAAATGTTATCTAAAGCACTTGTGGCTTCATCGAGTATTAATATTTTTGGATTTCTAATTAGTGCCCTTGCAATAGTTATTCTTTGGCGTTGACCACCTGAAAGTTTGCCACCATGTTCACCAACTTCGGTTTCTAAGCCTTCTGGCAATTCTTTCAAGAACTCGTGTAAGTTTGCCATTTCAACAACCCTACTTAAATCTTCGTCTAAATATTTTTCTATACCATAAGTAATATTTTCTTTAATAGAGCCTGTAAAGAGTATGCTGTTTTGTGGCACGACTGAAATATGGTGGCGATATTTAGATAAATCTAGGTCGGTTATAGAATTATCGTCAATCATAATCTTGCCACTATTTGGCATCATAAATCCAATAATCAAGTTCATAAGCGTGCTCTTTCCTGAGCCAGATGAACCAACAACGGCAATACACTCACCCTTTTTAACTTTTAAGTTGAAGTTATGAACAACGTCTTGTTCGCCGTCAGGATAACGATAACTTACATTTTCAAAAGTTACGTTGCCTTCAATTTCAGGAATATTTCTTTTGCCCATGCTTGTTTCAACATCGGTTGCGTTCATAATTTCAGAAACCGAATTTAATGCTTCAGTTCCAGATGCTATTGCTGGAATAAGGTTTGTGAGCGATGTTACAGAGTTGCTTATTTGGTTAAACATTGATTGATACAAAATTATATCACCCACACCAATCAATCCGTTAAGTGCAAGAAAACAACAAAATACAACACAAATTGTGCCTAAGCCTGCGTTTACAACATACACCCAAGACCCAAAGTTTGCCGTTTTTTTATCTACTTCAAGCCCAGAGCCAGCAAGTGCTTTTATAGTCCTATTAAAATGCGTGATTTCGGTTTGCTCTAAACCATGCGATTTTGTTACAGGAAGCATTTCAAGCATAGTGTTCATTTTGGCACTTAAATCTTCGGTTTTTATTCTGTAATCTCTATAAATTTGCCTTAGTTTCTTTCTAAAAAATGTTCTAAGAAGCACATTGAAAGGTATAACTAGCAAGAAAAACAATGCTACAACGCCATTTTTATAAACTGAAATTGCCGTTGCTATAATAATGTTTATTACGCAAGTCAACACTCCGTTCATAAAATTTGATAAAAGCATATCGATAGACTCGGTATCTTTTAAGAATTTTGACTGAATCCTGCCAGACTGTATATCTTTATGATATGTAATTGATAGGTGCTGAAGTTTTCTAACAACCGATGCTTTAATGCCAGCACTAGTGCGCCTGTTCATTTTGCTAACAACACGATACCTTGCAATAGTTGTTGGGTTATTTAATAGTATTAGCCCTAAAATTATTACTGTTCTTATCAATATATATTTTATAAGTTCTGGCGTAATCCCAACACCCACTTGAATTGCGTTTACAACTGTATTTATTATATCTGCCGTTAAAATAGGCGTTACCCAAACAGGCAATGTTTGAAGCAAGTAAATAAGTATCGAAAGTATAATCGACCCCTTATTTAACATTAAAATTTTGCCAAAAAACCCCTTGTTTTTTGGTTTTTTATCTATATCGCCCTGCTCAAACAAGTGGTCATAATCAGGAATAAAGTCACCGGCTCTGATATTATTTTTTTGCTCGCTTTCTTTCATAATTCGCCCTTTAACATCTATGAAAATTTTAAAGGCTTTAACTATTTTCTAGTTAAAGCCTTTCTTTATTTCAGTTTAACACACTTAAATATAGTTGTCAATATTTTTGTGATTTTTGTTTATGCTTTTTTGCGACATTTTTATTCTCTTTCTAAAAACTCATAAAGGTTTTCAATTCCTTCAACTATATCGCTTAAAGTTTGGTTAAAGTCGCCCGTCCAATAAGGGTCTGCAACATCTCTTGGACTGGCTGTATAATCTAATAGTTTTGTGCATTTACCCTGTTTGTCTTGCCCAAAAATCCTAAGCATATTAGTCATGTTTCGGCTATCCATACAAACAAAGTAGTCGTACTTATCATAATCGCTTCTATCAAGTTTTTCAGCACGCTTATTCGAGCAATCTATCCCTCTTGCATTTAGAATTTTTTTCGTGCCATAATGCACGGGATTATAAAGTTCTTCACTGCTCGTTGCAGATGAACGAATATAATACTCTTTTTCTTTGCCCCTTTCTTTAACGAATTCTTTCATCAAAAACTCTGCCATAGGCGAACGGCAAATATTTCCGTGACAAACAAACATAATCTTTTTCATAAGCGTTTTCCTTTGTTTTTTGGATTTGTTTATAATTATTTTAACACAAAATGCTTGCTTTAGCAATATTATTTGCAACCTTTAGTTAGATTAGTTAAAATGAACGCATCTTCCAGACATAGCATCTTGAAACATTATAAAATAACCATCTCCAAACATATCAAAAACCGAAAGTGGAATAAAAGATGCATAACCCTCAAGTGCTTTCGGTGGAGTTTTTTTGTATCTAGATGGCACGCCATAGCATATGTATTTTTCTTTTGACTTTTCAAAAATCAAACCTACTACATAAAATTTATCTTTAGAATAAAAAATCTTTGCCCACCTGCTACCCTTAAAAATCTTTTCTAGCCTTTCTTCACTTTGGTGCGAATAGAAAATTTTATCAAGTTCTTCTTTTACGCTTTCATAATAATTTGGGTTTATGCAACTTTCTTTTTCGGTTTTAAGTTGTTCTAAATATTCACTTTTTTGGCACTCACAAGTGTTCTTTTCATTTTGAGCGCCATCAGCGATAAGGCATTTTTCTTTCTCCGTTTTTTTGTTTGAGCAATTAACATACTCATCTTCAAAGAATATATTTTCACTGTCGTTTTCCTTTATGCACATTAATTTTTGCCTAATTTCTTCATCAAGTTCATAATAATTTTCGGTTGCAACGGCTTCATCGTTATACTGCACCAAAATTTCTTGACAAAGTTCTTTTCTTTCTTCTAAGGCGCGCTCGTTTTTAACATTTTCTAATTGGCAATCTTTATTTTCTTTTTTTAAATTTTCCTTAAACCTTAAAAAGCATTTATCAGCAACAATTTTCTTAAAATCTTCTAAAGAGATGCCATTGCCTTGACTTGCAAATGCTAAAACTATAGGTATTTGCTCGCTAGTGCAATATAGCCCTATCGCAACACCACTTTCTATGCTTGGGATTTTGTGAAAGGTTTTGCTAAATGAAGTAGGTCTACCCCCTAAATCGAACTCATAAACCACGCCCTTATTATCAACAATCGTTGCATAATAATTTACATTTTTCATACTACTTGGCAGGTTTACCACCGAAATATAAAACTCACCAACTCCACCCTCAATTTCTATGCGAGCAAGAACGCTTAAAGGTTTTTGGTTTTCTTTTACCGAATCAGTGCGCCTGAGCATCAATACTTTTTTTATGTATTCCATAACTTTAACCTTTCCTTAACCAAAAAAATATAAACTTATGCTTGTTTTTTACATATATTATATATGAATAAAAAGGCTTAAAAAGTTGTAAATTTGTCAAAACGTGTTAAAATATATCAAAAATAAATTTTATTTTTTAAAAGTTATTTTTTTGGCGTAAAATTTTTGCAAAAAGTCAACTCAAAATCTTTACATTTGACAAAATCTATGATAAACTATATCTTGTGGGAAGTTAAGGTTTTTGTGGATTATCTTACTTTTAAGCACAAATTTCTAATCTTTGCCACACCCACATAAGTTATGTCAATGTGAAAAAAATTAAATCGGAAGGGTCCGAAATTACATAAGGAGTATTATTATGACAAACAACAAAAAGGTTATTGACTTTATCAACGAAGCAAAAGCTCTTTGTCAACCAGATAACATCGTTTGGATTGACGGTAGCGAAGAACAACTTGAAGCATTAAGAAATCAAGCTGTTGAAGAAAAAATTCTTATTAAACTTAATCAAGAAAAATTGCCAGGCTGTTATCTACACCGCACAACTGTTAACGACGTTGCCAGAGTAGAAGGCAGAACTTTTATTTGTTCTAAACAAAAAGAAGACTCTTCTCCTATAAACAACTGGATGGAAACAACAGAAGCCATGAATCTTATGAACGACTTATTTAAGGGCGTTATGAAAGGCAGAACAATGTATGTTATCCCTTATTCAATGGGCGCTGTTGGTTCTAAGTTCTCTAAAATCGGTATCGAACTTACAGACTCTGTTTACGTTGTTCTTAACATGGCTATCATGACAAGAGTTGGCAAGGCTGTTGTTGATGCTTTAGGCGATGGAGACTTCATTAAGGGTTTACACTCTTATGCAGAACTTTCTGAAGAAAAGAGATATATCATGCACTTCCCAGAAGAAAATACTATCATGTCTATCAACTCTAACTATGGTGGTAACGTTCTACTCGGTAAAAAGTGTTTTGCTCTTAGAATTGCATCTTTCCTTGGTAAAAACGAAGGTTGGATGGCTGAACACATGCTTATCCTTGGTATCAAAAAACCAAATGGCGAAAAGAAATATATCGCTGCAGCATTCCCAAGTGCTTGCGGTAAAACAAACCTTGCAATGCTTATCCCACCTAAGTCATATCTTGAAAAAGGTTATGAAATCGAATGCGTGGGCGATGACATCGCTTGGATTAGAGTTGGCGCTGACGGAAGACTTTGGGCAGTAAACCCAGAAAACGGTTTCTTCGGTGTTGCACCTGGAACAAACATGAAGTCTAACCCTAACGCACTTCTTTCTACAATGAAAAACACAATCTTTACAAACGTTGTTCAAAATCTTGATGACAACACAGTTTGGTGGGAAGGTCTTGACAAAAATCCACCAAAGAATGCTATCGACTGGAAAGGCAATGCTTGGAATGGCGATATGAAAGATGCTGAAGGCAAGGCAATTAAGGGTGCTCACCCTAACAGCCGTTTCACAGCACCAGCAATCAACTGCCCTTGCATTTCTGATAAGTTCGAAGCACCAGATGGTGTTCCACTAGAAGCAATCGTATTCGGTGGCAGACGTGCTAAGACTGCTCCACTCGTATATCAATCAAGAGATTGGAACAATGGTGTGTTCGTAGGCTCAATCATGGCAAGTGAAACAACTGCTGCTGCAACAGGTGCTGTTGGTGTTGTTCGTCGTGACCCAATGGCTATGAGACCATTCGTTGGTTACAACATGGGTGACTACTTCAATCACTGGATTGAAATGGGCAAAAAGATTGGAAATCAACCAAAGATTTTCAACGTTAACTGGTTTAGAACAGATGACAACGGAAACTTCATTTGGCCTGGTTTTGGCGACAATATGCGTGTTCTTGAATGGATTATCGCTCGTTGCGAAGGAAAGGTTGATGCCGTTGAAACACCTATCGGTTTTGTTCCAAAGGCAGAAGATATCAATGTTGAAGGTTTAGAAGATGTAAATCTTGACACAATTAAAGAACTCTTAACAGTTGATAAAGAAAACTGGAAGGCTGAAACAGAAGGTATCGAAGGTTTCTATGGCGAACTTACAAGAGTTCCTGATGAACTTTATAGCCAACTTGCAACTTTAAAAGCAAACCTTAACAAATAATTTTAATTAAAAACTTAAAAGCACTTTGCAAACGCAAAGTGCTTTTTAATTTATAAATTTATAAAAACTATTCTACATTTATAAGAATTATTCCATCAATACATTGCACACTTGTTGCTGGCACGTTATGTCTCCAATGCCAAAGTTTACTAATGCTTACCCACCTTAATTTTGTTCCTGTAAAGGTTACACTTTCAAGGTTAATACAATTTTCAAAAGTCGAATAACCCATCGACGCCACATTGCACCCTATTACTACATATTGTAATGAAGTACAATTAATAAATGAATAATGCCCTATATCTAACACTGAATCTGGTATTTCTAAACCAAATACTGAAGAACAATTTTCAAGCATACGAGAGCCAATATATTTCACACCATCTGGTATTAGCACACCCGTTAATGATGTGCAAAAAGAAAATGCATGCGTTGCAATAACTTCTGTGCCATCTTTAATTGTATAATCACCTTGAATAGTTGTTTTGGCTTTTATTAAATATTTGCCGATATACAACACGTCCCCATCCCAATTGCTTGGGTCGTTAAAAAATGCAGTGTTTTCAAAAGCACACTGAACAATTTTTGTTATAGTGCTTGGCAAAGTTATGTTTGCAAGGGCATCACACTCAAAGAAAGCCAACTCCCCTATGTAAGTCACCCCTTCTGGAATATTTATACTTGAAAGAGAATCGCAATCTAAAAAGGCTTGGTCACTAATATTTGTAATAGTTTTTGGAAAACTTATGCTTTTAATAAAGTCACAATCCTTAAACGCACCTATACCTATGCTCGTTACAGGTTTATTTTTATAAGTAGAAGGGATTATTATGTTTTTATCCGTGCAAGTGCCTTTTCCAATTATTTCGATTTCGCTATCGTTTATATATTCATATTCTAAGCCTTCAGAATATTTTTCTCCACTTTGCTTGTTATCTTTGCAAGCAGTTAGCCCCATAAAAGCGCCTATCGCCATTATAAGTGACAACAGGACCGTTAAAATTTTTCTTTTCATATGTTATCTCCTAAAACAAAATGTTAATCGGCAAAAAGTAGTTGATTTTGCTATTCTTCAATAGTATATTTATATAGCGATGATTTTGAAACGCCCCTTTCTTTTGCTACTTTCTTTAAGGCTTCTTTTTTATCATAACCTTTTAAGATATAAAGTTCGATATGTTCTTTTTCGCTTAAATTAAGGTTTTGATTTTCACTTTTGCCACCTTCAACAAGCAAAACGAACTCCCCTTTAGGCTCTCCCTCAAAACCCCCTGAAAGTAAAAACCTATTTGCACTTTCGTGCATTTTTGTAATTTCTTTAACTGCAACAGCCTTTCTATCCCCAAACACTTCATAAATAGTTTGTATATCCTTTTTTATGTCGTGTGGAGCAGAATAAAAAATAAGCGTCATATCCAAATTTTTATATTTTTCTAAAAATTCTTTTCTTTCAGTGCTTTTTGCAGGCAAAAAACCTAAAAAGCAAAACTTAGAACTATCAAGCCCACTAAGAACGAGCGCAGAAACAAAAGCACACGCACCGGGAACGACAGTAAACTCTAAGCCGTTTTCCACAAGCATTTCTACAAGAACATTGCCTGGGTCTGAGATAAGTGGCATACCTGCATCGGATATAACTGCGATATTTTTGCCACTTTTAAGTTTTTCTATAATCTTTTCGCCTGCCTGCCTTTCGTTAAATTTATGATAAGAAACGAGTGGCTTTTTTATTTCATAAGCATTAAGTAGTGCAAGAGAATGCCTTGTATCTTCACAAGCGATTTCATCAACTTCATTTAGAACTGAAATTGCCCTTAGCGACATATCTTTTAAGTTGCCTATTGGCGTGCCAACAAAATATAGCATATATTCTCCTTAATTTTCTAGTTGTTTTAAGATTTTTAGTCCACTTTTGCCACCCTTAACGCCTTCTAACAAAAATAAATATGGTTCTTTGTCTTTTGCAGACACTAACTGCAAGCGTTTTGGTTCAATATTATATTTTTTCAAAGCACATATAACATCAACAAGCCTATCTGCCCTATGCACAAGGCAAACCCTTCCACCAAACTTTAAGCATCTTGAAATAGAAAAAGAAAGTTCATCAAGGCTTAACAAGACTTCGCTTGTGCAAATGGCAATTGCTTCTTCGCTTTTTTGCTGACCTTGATTAACCTTCATATAAGGTGGGTTACAAACTATTAAAGAAAATCTTTCGTTATAACTTTTATCTATATCTTGAAGTTTTGTGTTTATTGCACTCACATTATCTTCAATGCAATTTTCCTTAATACTTTTTTGGCAAAGTTCAAAAAGTGAACTTTGAACTTCAAAAAAGGTTAAGTTTTTAACCTTTTCTTTATTCAATGCATAAAGATAAAAGCCCACAATCCCACTGCCAGCACAAAAATCGGCAACATCATCATTTGGCTTTACGTTTGCAAACTTTGCAAGCAAAACCGAATCTGACGTAAAGGTATACAGGCTGTCATCTTGATAAACTTTTATATCGCCTATGCCCAAATCTTCTTTTTTTAGCATTTTCTTTCCCCTAATAAAAATTTAAGGTGCGAAACTTTCGCACCCCAAACTTTTTTAGTTTTAGTATTTCTTATTCTTCAGAAATAGCTTCTACAGGGCAACCTGCTGCGCAAGCGCCACAACTCATGCAAGCATCAGCATCGATAACATATTGTGTTTCGCCTTCGCTAATTGCGTTGCAAGGGCATGTATCAGCACATGCACCACAAGAGATACATTGGTCACTAATTTTATAAGCCATTAGTGTATTCCTCCTAAAAATAATTATGTCTAAATATATTGTATCACAAACTTTTAAGTTTGTAAACTACTAATCTAAAATTTTCTTCATATCTTCAGATACATTTTTATCTAAATCTTCATCATCGGCATTTTGTTGGCCTTTGTTGAACTTAAGTCTATCAATAGGAAAATCCTTATAAACTTCACTGCCATCGCCTTTAGTGATTTTAACTTTAGATATAAGTTTAAGCATATCGTTGCTGATAACAACGCCGTCGCCTTCAGGCGTTCCTACCTTGCCACCAAGTTTAGGCATTTTTTTGTAAACTTCGGCATAATAATCGTTTTCGTATTCTAGACAGCACATAAGTCTGCCACAAAGCCCACTGATTTTTCCTGGGTTAAGGTGCAAGCCTTGATTTTTTGCCATTTTTATTGTTACTTTGCAAAAATCAGTAAGCGAGTTTGAACAACAACACTCTCTGCCACAAGGTGCAATTCCACCAAGTATCTTTGTCTCATCTCTTATGCCCACTTGCCTAAGTTCAATTCTAACGTGGAATTTTGCAGCCAAAACTTTAACGAGTTCTCTAAAGTCAATTCTATTATCAGCAGTAAAGAAAAACACAATCTTTTTGCCATCAAACGCATACTCACAGCCTATGAGTTTCATGTTTAAGTTCAATTCTTGTATTTTACTGCTTGCAAATTCCATAGTTTCAGGAATTTTCTTTTCGTTTTCTTTAATATTTTTTTCGTCTTTTTCAGTTGCCTTTCTTACAACAGGTTTAAGTGGATGAACAATTTCCTTGTCATCAACTTCTTTAACCCCAAAAACAACCGTGCCATATTCGAGCCCTTTTGCAGTTTCAACAATGACACCCGACTTTTCTATATATTCTTCGCCTTCTTGTGGTGCGAAATAATATGTTTTAGCAGTGTTTTTAAATTTAACACCTAAAATTTTTGCCATTTATATTTACCCTCCAAAATTTGGAACAACAACCACTCTACAAGCATTGTTGGATTCATATTAAACTTTTTGCGCTTCTCTGCTTCAGTTATACTTTCAAGTGCGTGAATTATTGCGCCCGTGTTAAACTTTTGTGCTTTTTGTAGTTTACTTAAAACTCCCTTATTTGTCACGATATCGCTTTTTTCTTGAGCACATACAAGCATATCTCTAAGCATAAGTTCTAAGGTTGATAAAAACTGAGTTAAGTCTATTTTTGGTTGCAAAATTTTGTTTGAAAATTCTAAAACCTGACTGCTAGAATTCATGTTTACAAGCACATCTATGGCAAGTTCAGTAACGCTTAAAAGTTCCTCGTCACCATAAAGTGCAAGTGCCTTTCCTACCGTTCCATCGCCAGAACTAACTGCCGTTAAAAGTTTTTCTTGGTCAGGGCACTCACCCTTTAAGGCATCTATTATAGTTTGATTATCAAAAGGTGGAATTTCTAATTTCTTAACCCTTGATTTTATTGTTGATAAAAGACCAAACTCACTTGTTGCGCCCAACAAAATGTAAACGTTTTTTGGTGGCTCTTCTAATGTTTTAAGCAGTTTGTTTTGGCTAGATGCGTTCATGTTTTCAGCACCGACAATAACAAACAACTTCTTATCGCACTCAATAGGTTTTAGATAACTTTCTTCTATCAATTCGTTTATGTCTTCTACTGCAATAGCATCATTATTTTTAGGATAAAACAAAACATCTGAATGCAACCCTTTATCGATAAGCGAGCAATCTCTGCACTCATCGCACGCTTCTAAACTAGAGCAACAAATAAGTTTTGCAAATGCCTTTAGATAATCTTTGAGCATATCCCCATCAGCAGTGAGAATTAAATATGCGTGTGATAGCCTTTGCACCTTTTTATCGCCTTCAATAATCTTATAGGCGTTTGTTTTTTTGATAAGTGCACTTAAGTCTATCATATAACTCCCTTTTCTTTAAGTGCATTAATAATCTTTTGATGAGTTTCGTGTTTTTCGCCACTAGCGTCTATCACAATAAATCTATCTTTGTATTTTTTAGATAAATCAAGATATCCTTGATAAACCTTGTTATGAAATTCCATGCCAGAAAGTTCAAGCCTGTCCGTTTTGTCAGCCCCACCCTTTCTCTTAAACGCCTGTTCTGGCGTAAGGTTAAGAAAAATAGTATAGTCTGGCATAAAGTTTTTAATGGCGTAGTCGTTGATTTTTTCAACAAAATCCACACCTAAACCCCTTGCATAGCCTTGATATGCAAGAGAAGAATCTATATATCTATCGCAAAGCACAAGTTCGCCACTTTCAAGTTTTGGAGCAACCGTTTCTTTTAATAATTGCACCCTTGCAGCAGCATATAAAAGTGCTTCGCACTCATCAGCCATTGAAACATTTCTTCCATCTAAGATAACGTTTCTAATTTGTTCAGAAACAAAAGTTCCACCCGGCTCTCTTGTCAAATAATATTTGATATTATTTAGTTTTAAATATTCTTCAAGCATATGAATTTGGCGAGATTTTCCAACGCCTTCACAGCCTTCAAAAGTAATAAACATATTTTTCTTTCCTTATTGCACGCCCGTGCAAGTTTTTATCATTGTGCAAATAAAAGACAAACTTTCATACTGCAAATGTGGTTGATAAGCAGTAAATTCAAATGCTAAAACTACAATATCGGTTAATTCTTCACCAAACTTATATTGCATAAAAGTAGTGATATGTTTGCCACCCTTTAACTTTCCTAAGTTAATGCCGTAAACATCGTTTTCTCTACCCTGACTTATTTCTGTATCCATTCTTTTTTTGTAGTTTACATTAGGGTCTTTGCCTGAAAGTTCATAGCCTTGAGAAAACTTTGTATATCTAATAATAGCATCACTATTATCGGGATTATCGATAAACTCCGTCATAAACACTACGTTTTCATAAAGTTTTTCAATTCTTTTTATTTCGTATTCGATGCCCAACTTTTTGTTTGCTTCAGTTCTAAAGCGATTGTCTTTGCCGTTTCTATTTAAAAATAACTTTTCAACTTTGGCATCATCAATATTCGCTCTATCATAACTATTAAACACACTTTGTGCATCAAAACCATCTATAAAAGCATTGTTTATGAGATATTTTTTTGCATTTTCAAGCATAACATCAATCGAACCTATCCTATAATCAACAGTATCAATTATAGAAAATGCCCTAACTGAATCTTTTGGGGTTTCACCTTTTGCTAAAGAATCATTATATTTTTCTATGCCCACTATATCGGTAAAAATCACGTCGCCTTCTTGAATAGAAAGACGGTCTCTAAGCACATTATAGTCTTGGCTTATCGCTTCTGAACCGAGTTTTAACACATCATAACTAAAGGTCTCTTTTTCAATAAGTTCTTGCCTCAATTGAGTGTTGCCTGCAGGAGAAATATTATAGTCAAAATAATATCTAAAGTTTTGACCTGCCGTTAGTTTAACAGCACCAAAATCATAAACAATCTCCCAAAAAATAATGCAAACAACGCACATGATTATCATAAAAATCCAGTCATATGAAAGCAAGTCGTGTAGCCTTTTTTTTGTTAGTTTATTATCCATATCTGCTTTGAATTATTTTTTAATAGGTTTCATTGTTGGGAACAAGATTACGTCTCTAATTGAAGCACTATCTGTAAGAAGCATAACTAATCTATCAACACCAAAGCCTAAACCACCTGTTGGTGGAAGACCATATTCTAGCGCCGTGATAAAGTCTTCATCAATCTTAGCATCGTTGCCACCACGAGCACGCTTTTCTTCAACTTGTTTAACAAATCTTTCTTTTTGGTCAATTGGGTCGTTAAGTTCACTGAACGCATTGCCCATTTCCCTTGCATAAATAAAGTATTCAAACCTTTCTGTAAACGCTGGGTTTGTTGGCTTGCGTTTTGCAAGTGGTGAGTTTTCAACAGGATAATCGTAAATGATTGTTGGTTGAATAAGGTTTTCTTCAACAAACGCATCAAAGAAAGCAATAAGAACGTGGCCCTTTGTTGCATTTTCGCCTTCATCAACTTCAACGCCTCTTTTCTTTGCTTCTGCTCTAGCCTCTTCATCAGTAGCCCAAGCATTATAGTCAACGCCTGCATATTTTTTAACGGCTTCTACCATAGTGAGTCTTTCCCACCTTTTGCCCATATCTATATCGATGCCTTGATATGTGATTTGAGTTGTGCCACAAACCTTTTCAGTTATTGTGCGATACATATCTTCAATAAGGTTCATCATATCAAAGTAATCGCTATATGCTTGGTACATTTCAACCGTTGTAAATTCTGGATTGTGTGACCTGTCCATACCTTCGTTTCTAAAAATTCTGCCAACTTCGTAAACCTTGTCAAAACCACCAACGATTAAACGCTTTAAGTAAAGTTCGGTTTCTATTCTTAAATACATATCGATATCGAGTGCGTTATGGTGCGTCTTAAATGGTCTTGCTGCTGCACCGATTTCTAATGGTTGCAATACAGGTGTATCCACTTCTAAATATCCAACGCCATCTAAATAACTTCTAATAGCAGTTAAAATCTTAGAGCGAGCCACAAAAGTTTTCTTAACTTCTGGGTTTGCAATAAGGTCGATTTCCCTTTGGCGATAACGTGTGTCTTCATCTTTTAATCCGTGATATTTTTCAGGCAAAGGAAGAAGTGATTTTGAAAGAAGTTCTATGCTTTCAGCGTGGATAGAAATTTCACCCGTGCGAGTTGTAAACACTTTACCTGTAATGCCCACGATGTCGCCGATGTCGTATTCTTTAAACGCCAAATAATCATCGCCCAAGTCATTTATAGATAGGTAAGATTGGATTGTTCCTTTACCATCTAAAATTACTGCAAACGATGCTTTACCCATAACTCTTTTAGAAATGAGCCTTCCTGCAATGCCAACTGTTTTTTCAGCATAACTGTCATAATCATCTTTTATGTCTTGGCTATAAGCAGTTCTGTTATACTTAACCTTTTCAAAAGGGTTTTTGCCTGCATTTTTTAAGTTGTCTAGTTTTTCACGCCTAATTTTTAATATTTCACTTAAATCTTGTTCGTTATCTATTGGTGTGTTCTTTATTTCTTCCATAATTATATCCTTAAAATGTTAATAAACTTAAAATATTAGTAAACTTTTTTAATAGTAATATTTACTGTACCGGCAGGAACAACAACGCTGATTGTTTCGCCAGCCTTTCTACCAAGTAGTGCGTTTCCAATAGGGCTTTCGTTTGAAATTTTGCCTGCTTCAACGTCTGCTTCAGTTGTGCCTACAATTTCATAAGTTAGAAGTTCGTTTTCTTCATTGTCTAAAATGTCAACCTTGCTTCCAAGAGAAACAACACCTTTTTTTGCGCTATCCTTAATGATAACTGCATATTTAAGTTTGTTTTCTATTTCAACGATTTCGCCTTCAATCATGGCTTGTTCGTTTTTAGCAGCATCATATTCTGCGTTTTCAGAAAGGTCGCCAAATTCCCTTGCCGTTTTAATTCTTTCTGTAATTTCTGCACGCTTTGTAACCTTTAAAAATTCCAAGCGTTTTTCAAGTTCTTCTTTACCCTCTTTTGTTAATATTACTTCGTCTGCCATTTTAATGCCCTCCGTTAAATGTTCCCATTTATAAATTTGATTTTTTAAAAATTGTGGCAAAAACCCACTTTCATTTTTAACCTTTATATTATAATGTATATATTAAATTTTGTCAACTGCTTTTAGGTTGACTTTTATACCCATAAATACTATTTTATACACAAAAATGGCTCATATATTAAAAAAATTAGCCAATTTTATAAAAAAATTTTAAAAACCTATTGACAAATACCATTTTTATGCTAAAATGTAGGTAGTGATAGGGGAAAAACAATATTTTTTTGTATTTATATGGGCTAAATGCTCATAGATGTGTTTATTCCGAATAATATATGAAAAAAGAAGGTTGCAAAGAAATTTGCAACCTTCTTAATTTTAAATCTTTTTGCTTTTTTATTCCCTTTCAGCAAAACTTTCGCAACAAGTGCACTTTTCGCCACAACCTTCTGAGCAACCTACCTTGATTGATTGAAGTTCACAACAACAACCATCTGCGTTGTGCTTGCATTTTGTTACATTACATTTAATATTGTTATTCTTATACATATTCTTGCTCCTTGTAAAATTATTATGAGCAAAAACAAAAAAACTATACCATAAGGCATTGACTTTTTTGCGTTTTATGGTTAAAATATTAATATAAATTAAAATAAGGAATTATCAAGATGAAAGTAGTTTTATTAAAAGATGTTAAAGGCTCTGGCAAGGCTGGGGATATCATAGAAGCAAAAGACGGATTTGCACAAAACTTTTTAATCAAAAAAGGGCTTGCAAAACCTGCCGATGCACAAGCATTGAACGAAAACAAACAGCAAAAAGAAGCACAGGCTTTTCATAGACAAGAAACGCTTAAAGCCAACAAAGAGTTAAGAGAAAAACTCGATGGAATTAAGGTTGAAATCAAAGTTAAAACGGGTGCAAACGGCAAGTTCTTTGGAAGCGTTACAAACAAGGAAGTTTCGGATAAACTTTTGGCTATCGGCTTTGACATCGACAAAAAGAAGATTATTCTCGATTCGATAAAAAATGCTGGCACTTTCCCTGCGACCGTTAAAATTTCACCAGAAGAAAGTGCAAAAATCTTTGTGGAAATTATTGCAGAATAAAATTTTTTTCAATTAAAAAAGGTGCGTATAAATAGATACGCACCTTTTCTTTTTGTTTTTCTTATTTTTTAAGGTCGATTGCCTTTTGATAAACTTGTTCATACTCTCTCAAAATAGTATCCCAAGTGATGCAAATTTCAAGCGCCCTTTCCCCTACTTTTGTTAAAAGTTCTCTATTTTGCATAAGGCTTGCAATTTTTTGTGCAAATAATTTTTTATCGTTACTTGCCATAAACCCTGTTTGACCATCGACAAATCTTTCTGCCGAGCCTGTGTTTTCAAGCACTATTGCAGGAACGCCGTTTTCTGCAGCCTCAATCAAAACTAAACTATCGTTATCAAAGATACTTGTAAATAATAATAGGTCTGCCGAGTTATAAATTTGTGTTAATTTATTTCTGTCGGTGATAGCGCCTGTCATTATAACGTTGTTTTCTAAGCCCAACTTCTTTATGAGTTTTTTATATTTTTTCTCATGAGCGCCACGGCCAACCATATAGAACACAAAGTTATCGTTAATCTTTTTAAGTTCTTGTAAAACAGTTAAAGAAAATCCTAGGTTTTTATAGTTAATTATCATTCCAACATACAAAAGTGTGAACTTTTGATTTGGCGTTTTATTAATTTCTTTCTTTTGCTTTGGGTCGTTGCCATTGCGAATTATAGTTACAGGCTTTTTAAGACCATAAGAATTGAGTTCGGGAATCATTGAATTAGAAACTGATGTGACTATATCAGCCTTGTTTGCCCTTTTCATAATTCTATTTAGCAAAAATTTAACTAGTGGTGGAAATTTTGCAACTTGGTCAAAACAATATTTGAACTTTGTGTGCACAGTGCATACGACAGGCAAATTATTCTTCTTAGCATATTTATTAGCATAGCCAGCCATCATACCTAAAGTATGAGCATGTAAAACTTCTGGCTTAAACTCGTCAAGTGCTTTTTTAACTCGTTTTCCAACGCCTGGAAGTGCCCAACACTCGTTTTTACTCACCTTTATACTTCTTGCCCTTACTACCTTAAAAGGCAACGCCCCATCATCATAATATTTGTGATAGTTTGGTGCAACAACCATAACTTGATGGTCTTTTGATAACTCAGTAGCAAGTTTTAAAACAACGTTTTCAGTCCCACCAATGCCAGGAAGAAAACTGTCTGTAAATAGTGCAATTCTCAAATGAAATTTCTCCTTTGTCAATATCCATATTGTAATATATATTACAAAATATGTCAAGTTCATTTATTGTTCTTTTGTTATTTTAATATTAGTTCTTGACTTTTTATTGCTTTTAAATTATAATGATTGCATTATGAAAAGAAAAAGGATAGATACTTCTATAGTTAAAAAAATAGAAGTTGACCAAAAACCTAAAGAGGCAAAAGTTGTTGATGTTCCAGAAACAGAATATCTTAACCAGCCTATAGAAAAAGCCGATTTCGTTGAATCTAAGTCCAAAAAAGAAGTTAGAAAAAAGGATACTGTAGAAAAGGTTTTCGGTATAAAACAAGACCAAAATAACATTGATAAAAGGCAAAAAATTTTTAAGAAAGTAACAACTATAATTTTTATCGTGTTTATGGCTGGCGTTCTTGCTTATACTGCTTATAAGGACTTTTTTGTAAACAAAAACTTCCCTTCTGTGTCCGAACTTAAAGCCATTTTAAAAACAGGTTGGCTATATTTTCTTTTAGGAATTTTAGCGTTTGCCCTTTCTTTCTTTTTTAAGGGGCTTAAAAACGTTTTTATGTGCAAGGTAATGACAGGCAAGTCGCATTTTATTACTTGTATGGAAACGGGTATTATTGGCACCTATTATAACAACGTAACGCCACTTGCCGTTGGTGGTCAACCTTTTGAAATTTATCACCTTTCAAAACACGGCGTTCATGGTGGGGTTGCCGCTTCTATACCTATCGCATCGTTTTTCTTAAACCAAATTGCTTTTGTTATTTTAGGCGTTTTATCGCTTATAGCGTTTAGTAGAAATATTTTCGATGCCCCAAGCGTGCTAGTTAACGTTCTTCCACCAGCATTTTATACGCTCACTATAATAGGGCTATTTTGCTGTTTGTTTGTGCCTTCGCTCGTAATACTTTTTTCTATGCTACCAAGAGTAGGTGCAAAATTAGTATATTTTGTTATTAAACTAGGCACAAAACTTCGCATAATTAAAAATCCACAAGATACTTTGCAAAAAACTATTAAAACGGTTGTTCACAATTCTCATTGCCTTAAAAAGATTTCGTCAAAACCACTTCTTTTTATATCTTTGTTTATACTTAGTTTGTTAGAAAACCTTTCAAACGTTTCTATAGCCTTTTTCGTGCTTAAGGGTTTTGGTCTTAATTTGGGTCTGCCATTTATTATAGAGTGGCTTATAATTTGTTCAATCTGCTTTATATTATTTGCATCAATAACCTTTATTCCAACGCCGGGAAACTCTGGGGCTGCAGACCTATCTTTCTTCTTGCTATTCGAAGCAGTTTTGTTTGCCGGTCTTGCCTTCCCTGCAATGATTGTTTGGCGACTTTTCAGTTTTTATAGCACCATTTTCGTGGGTTTTACTTTTGCAACGCTAAAGAAAAAGTCGGATGCGAAAAAAGCAAAAACTCAAATAGAAGAAGTAGTAGAGCAACCTTCTTTATCTAAAAAAGAAGAAGAACTTTATAAAAAAATTACTGATGATAGCACTATAAATAAAGAGTAAATAAAGTAAACTTTTTAACAAAAATTTAACGCCACCGACTTAAAGTCAGTGGCGTTTTTATAATGATTTATTCTTCTATTTCGTTTATCTTATCAAAAAGTTCCATTGCGTTTTTAACTGCAATATCCATGTTTATATACTTATAGTTTGCAAGTCTGCCAAGCAAATATAGGTTTTTATACTTTTGAGCATATTCCTTATATTGTTCATAATGAGCAATATTTTTTTTGATAGGAATTGGATAATATGGAATATTCTTTCCCCTTTTAAATGGCTTGCTATATTCTTTTACTATAACTGTGTTTTCTTGCACTTCGCAAGTAAACTTTGTAAACTCAGATATTCTTGTAT
>JAZOMM010000008.1:0-4556 GCA_045653965.1 Christensenellaceae bacterium
AACTAATAGTGAAAGTGCAACTTGCACAAAACAAGCAATTATAAGTGTTAAAATAACCATTTTTATGCCCTTTTTATATTGATAAACAAGGGTTGGAATTAAAATAAAGGCACTTATAACCAAAAAGTTTGCAAGTTCGCCAACGCCACCTGTTGAACTTTTTGTCATAAAACAAATAAGTTCTTTTATAGCGCACGCACCTATTCCATAAACAGTGCCAAATATAAAACCTGCAAGAAGCAAAAACACTGCCGAAAAATCTAATTTTAGAAAGGGCGTTGCTGGAAAGATAGGAAATTCTAGCATACTTACCACATAACTAAGTGCAGAAAAAACTGCCGTTCCAACCAGCCTTTTTGTGCTAGATATTGTTTGTTTTGGTTTTGAGATATTCTTGTCCATAAAAATACGCCCCTTTAAAATTCTATAGGGACGCACAGAGTTAAAGATGAGCGAAAACTTCGCCCATAATTCTTTTCTCATCCGGACTATAACCGTCGGTCAAGGAATTAAACCTTGTCAGCACAAAAAGTATTTTGTGGTCGCAGACTATACTGCCGATAGGGAATTTCACCCTGCCCCAAAGAATTTTATTTTTTGTTTTTAATAATTGTATTATTATTTTTTAGTTTTGTAAAGTAATTTTGCCCTATTTTGCTATTAAATTAAATCTTTTAAGTAGGTCCATGCCAATACTATCTGCATAAGGGGTTAAAATGCTGTCCACCTTTAATCTAAATAGTTCAACAGCCATTTCCACCTTGTCTACGTTTGCAAGAACATATAGTTTTTTGTTTAAGCCCAAATTGTTAAGAACCACGAGTTTATGCTTAACTTCTTCAATGCTATCGTCACCAAAAGCAAGCACAACAAAACTAAGTTTTGTTTTTCTTAAAACTTTTACTGCTATAGAAAAACTTTCTTCGTTTATATCGCTTGCATTAAGCACAATTCCTGTTTGGTTCTTTTTCCACCAATTTGCTCGCCTATAAACTTGTTTGCATTGCTTTTTGAATTGTTTTATCTTTTCTTTATCAATAAAAGATGATGGCATTGCAACGGCAAGTGCGTTTGCTCCTATTTGCAAACTTTCTTTTATATCAGTAAGTTTGCCCTTAAGTGAACTTTCTCCAAAAGGAAAGTCGATAAGCGAAGTTATTTTTAGCCTGCCTGTAAGATTTTTCTTGTTTTGCTTTATTTGGCCACTTAAATATGCAGGTGCAACGGTTATTCCACCCAAGCCATATTGCCCACCACAATAAAAAAGGTTTTCTAGTTCAACATCGGTCATATTATATCTAACAATAACCTTTTGAAGTTTAGACATGATTTTTCTTATTTGAAGAAGATAAAATTCTTCTTTTAAGTCTTTAGCCGTTGTGTCGAGCAATGATGCAATAAGCGATAAGTCATCGCTAAAAGCATCTTTATTTGTTTTTTCTTCAAAAGCATTTTCATCATTGCTTTTTGCATTTTCTTGGTCAAGTTCTTCATCAACTTCTTTTTTATTTAAAGTTTCAATGCAATTATCTAAAATAACGTGTTCACAATTATCTGCCATTTTAAATAATTCCTCTTGCTCTAACGCAATCTCTTTGTCCACCTTGCATTGCTCTAATTGACAATCTTCTTGCAAAGCATTTTCTTTGGTTTTAATTTCAGTTTTTAACATATATTTGTCCTTTAATTTTGATGGTATGATATGAGTTATGATAAAATTTCTTATTTATCAACAAATAGTTTCACTAAAAGGTATTTTTCTCGTGTTAAACTTAACGCAAAGGTAATAATTATGAACAATTTTGCATCGAGTTTTTTGTTAGGGTTAGTTTGCACTCTCTTTTTGCTTATTTTAAGTGTTATTATAACTTTAGGCGTTAAAATGCTATTCTTAATGTACTTTGACTTTGCTAAAACAAAAGAAAGGCCTAAACAAACAACGCCAACTAAGGCAAAAAGCAAAGATATGTCGCCAAAAAAACCACCAAAGCCAAAGCCTATACCTAAAGCAATTCGCAGTATAGAAATTGACCCTGAGCAAATTGATAAAATTTATGTTAAGAAAACAAGTTAAGTTTTAGGCTTAAAAACCACTTAAATTAGTCAAACTTAACTGTGTTTTTTTCATCACCCCAAAGGCTTTCTAAATGATAGAAAAGTCTTGTTTCATCGTTAAAAATATGCACTAAAACATCGCCGTAATCGAGCACTGCCCATCTACCTTCTCTAACGCCTTCACGCCTGATAGGTGCAATGCCGATTTTATCCATTTCTTCTTCTACGTGTTCGATAAGCGCACGAGTGTGTGTCATTGACCTGCCACCAGCAACAACGTAATAGTCGGCAACTTCGGTTTTGCCACGAACGTCTAAACATACGATGTCTTCTGCCTTATGATTATCTAATGTTTCGCATACTTTTTTTGCAAATTCTTTTGCTTCCACTTTTAATTCCTTCCTTTATTTTTCTATGTAATAGTTTATAGCATTTATTGTTTCATAATAAATGCTTGCTTTTTTGTTTACTAAATGCACAAATTCTTCTTTTAAGCACTCTTTAAAGCACTCTTCAAAATCAGAATTTTCGTATAATTCACGGAGTTTATCCACACCTTCATAATCTCTGCCTTCTTCAACCATATCGGCAACGAAAATTAGTTTTGATAAAGTTGTCATATTTGCTTTTCCAGAAGTGTGATAACATATTGCATCTATAATTTCTTTATCGGTTATTCCCAGATATTTTTCAGCAATATATGCACCCAAAAATGCGTGCATAACGGGGCTTGGCACATCTTTTGGTGGACAAAATCCTTTTACTTCTTGTGGGTTTAAGTATTTTGCCAAGTCGTGTAGCGTTGCAGAAATTCTAACTTTTTCTTGGTCTAAGCCTAGTTCCCTTGCCTTTCTAAGTGCAGTTATAACCACGTCTGCCGTGTGCTTAATTCTGTGTGGTGGCAAGGTTTTTAGAATAAAACTTTCATATATATCAGGCGTGTAAACCTTGTTTTTTTGCACATAGTCGCAAACGAGTTTTGGCATTAAATCGCCGAGTGGAATATTTAGCCTAAAATAAGTTCTTATCTTTGTTGAAGAATAATCTTTTCCCTCGTAACATAAACGAACGAACTCTTTATTAAAGGTTTTTATAAAATAATCTTGTTCTTTTTGATAGTTCACAAAAACCTTTTCCCTAGAAAAAACGGCAAGGGTGGCGCACGCTAAAATTCGCTCTGGATATTTCCACCTTTTAAAGTCGACAAGCATATCCCCACCCACCAAAAAATAAAGAGTGGTGTCTTTATCATAAAAATGCTCTATCGTTTGATATGTGTAACTTTTGCCCTTTTTTAAAATTTCATAGTCGCTAATCTCAACCTTTTCCACATCGTTAAACGCAAGTTTAAGCATTGCCAGTCTATCTTCGGCTGGCGCTGGAGAACTTGTTTTATGTGGAGAAATGTAAGTTGGCATAACAATTAACTTATCCAAGCCGAGTTCGGTTATAGCACTTTTAACAAGTGCAACGTGCTCGCTGTGAACGGGGTTAAAAGTTCCACCAAATATAGCAATCTTTTTCATACTTATATTATTGCATATTTTGTAAATAAAATCAATATTTTTTAGTCAATTTACCTTAAAGAGTAATAAAAGAAAATCTAAAACTTTTGTATAATTTATACTTTTAATGGCAATTATATAAAAAAACTATATTGTATAGAAAAAACCTATACAAAAAAAGGATAGATTATGCAACTTTCTTTTATTTCTATTTTAGATAGTGCCTTTACTGCGTTTTTAAGTTTTATAAGCACTTTTTTGATAATAAATTTTTATGTTGATAGACCATATTCGATTATTTTTGGAGTGTGTATTGCAATACCTATTTTTATGATTGCACTCGATAAAATAAAGAAAAAGTCGGCTAAAAAAAATATAGACAAAGAAAAAAATAAAGCCGTTAAGAATATGTGCAATTCTCTTTGCTTATTAGAAAAAAATAAGATTTTAGAACTTTTTGAAAGGGCTATAAATAGGCGTGGCTATAGAACGCTAAAGAAAAAAGGTGGGATTTTTATCGAAGAACAAAAATGTGCAGTTTTTATTATATTTTCTTTTGACGGAATAACAAAAACCGATGTTGTTAGGGTTTTTAATAGCATTACCCTAAAAGATAAGGCGTATATTTTTGGAGAGAGTGCTAGTGGTGAACTTTTAGACTTTATAGCAAGGTTTGATGGAAGAATAGAGTTTGTCGATGGGGGTAAAACTTATGAACTTTTAAATCAAACCAACTGCCTTCCAAAAGAAATGCCTTTAACTAAGACAAAGCCTTTTATTTTAAGCGATGTTTTAGCAAGGCTTTTTGTAAGAAAAAACTCAAAAAAATATCTTTTGTTTGGCATTTTCTTTTTGCTTATGAGCGCCTTTGTGGTAATTAAATTTTATTATGTCACCTGTGCTTGTATTTTTATAACCCTATCCCTTTTTTGCAGACTTTTCGGCAGAGAAGAAATAAAAGGATAACGAAATCTCGTTATCCTTTTTTGAATTTTA
>JAZOMM010000009.1:0-1618 GCA_045653965.1 Christensenellaceae bacterium
TTCCCCCCAAAGTCCCCTGTGGGCAATAGGTTTTGTTAAAAGCCAACTATCACTTTTCAATCTCATAAAACACCCTTTTTAATTTACTTGCAAAAATTCCTTATTTAGTATATACTATGTAACGAATATTATATATTAAAAGGATTTTTATGTCAATAAATAAAGAAAATATCAGAAACTTTTGTATAGTGGCGCACATAGACCACGGAAAATCGACTTTGGCAGATAGACTTATGGAAAAAACAGGTCAGGTTTCAGAGCGTGATATGGAAGAGCAACTTCTTGACTCTATGGACTTAGAGCGTGAAAGGGGTATTACCATAAAACTCACTCCTGTTAGAATGTTCTATAAGGCAAAAGATGGCAAGGAATATATCTTTAACCTTATCGATACCCCAGGTCACGTTGACTTTACTTATGAAGTTTCTCGTTCGCTCAAGGCGTGCGAAGGTGCAATACTAATTGTCGATGCAACTCAAGGCGTGCAAGCCCAAACACTTGCAAACGCTTATCTTGCAATTGATAACGACTTAGAGATTATGCCTGTTATCAACAAAATGGATTTGGCGTCTGCTAGACCTGATGAAGTGGCAATGGAAATAGAAGATATTTTGGGCATTGAAGCAACTGATGCACCAAGAATTTCAGCAAAGAGTGGGCTTAATGTAGAAGATGTTTTAGAACAAATCGTTCGCAAAGTTCCAGCACCAAAAGGCGATGCTGATAAGCCACTTAAAGCACTTATTTTTGATAGTTATTACGATAACTTTAAGGGTGTTATTTGTTTTGTTAGGGTAGTTGATGGCACTGTAAAAATTGGTACAAAGATTAAAACCTTTATGTCGGACAAGCAGTTTGATGTTACCGAAGTTGGCGTGTTCTCTCCAAAAATGCAACCAAAAGATGAACTTTCTGCTGGCGAAGTTGGGTATATTGCTGCAAGTATTAAAAGCATTGAAGATACTGCCGTTGGCGATACTATAACGACTGTAGTAGGTGGGGCACAAGAAGCGCTCCCTGGATACCAAAAGGCATTACCTATGGTGTTCTCTGGCGTGTTCCCACTTGATGGAAGCAAGTTTAACGACCTAAAGGATGCACTCCTAAAACTCAAACTCAACGATGCTGCGCTTTCTATCGAGCCAGATAACTCTGCAGCGCTTGGCTTTGGCTTTAGATGTGGATTTTTGGGACTTCTTCACATGGACGTTATACAAGAGCGTATCGAAAGAGAATTTGACCTTCAAATAATAACCACAGCACCATCTGTTTCTTATAAGGTTTATAAAACTGATGGACAGCAGTTGGTTGTTGAAAATCCAACACACCTTCCACCAGTGACTGAAATCGAGTATATGGAAGAACCTATTATAAATGCAAGTATCTTTACTCCACCAGACTATGTTGGGCCTATTATGGAACTTTGTCAATTTAAGCGTGGCGTGTATAAAGATATGGTATATCTAGGTAAAACTCGTGTAGAATTAAAATACGTTCTGCCACTTAACGAAATAATTTACGATTTCTTTGATAGTTTAAAATCTAGGACGAAAGGTTACGCTTCGTTTGACTATGAACTTGCAGGCTATCAAAAGAGTGAATTAGTAAAACTTGATAT
>JAZOMM010000010.1:0-5998 GCA_045653965.1 Christensenellaceae bacterium
TATTCGATGAACAATAGCATTATTCCATACGATACTTGGTGGGGAATACTTTTATGGATATTGTTTATTATCTTTACTCTTTTTGCTATGGTTTTGATTTGTAAAAAAGGTAGTAAAATTCAAAAAATGTTTACAAGAAGAAAAAAGCAAGAAAAAGACTAATGATATTGCGTTAAAATATGTCAGACATAATGGTGTAAAAATGAACATTTTAATAAGTAATGATGATGGTATAAATAGCAATGGCTTAATAATGCTTGCAAAAAAATTAAGCAAAAAACATAATGTTTTAATTGTTGCACCAGATGGCAACAGGTCGGCAAGTTCGCATTCTCTTACCATATCAAATTCCATAAAAGTTAAAGAAAATTTTGATATAGAAGGTTGTAAGGCTTATCAAATTTCTGGCACGCCAGCAGACTGTGTTAAGGTTGCTAAATTAATGTTTAAAGATTTTAATCCTGACATCGTTGTTGCAGGTATAAATAAAGGGCATAATATTGGTTCTGATATACTATATTCAGGAACAGTTTCAATCGCTTGCGAAGCATCGTTTTTTGGTCACATTGCATTTGCCTTTTCGGCTTATAGTTTGCTTGAAAGCAATTTTTCGCTTTATGCAAAATATGCTGAACAAATAATTAATTGTTTGTTGCCAAATTCAAAGGCTGGAGATATGTGGAATATAAATTTCCCACCAACTGAAAATATTAAGGGTGCTAAAATAACATCTCTAGGCAGACAATATTATACCGATGAATATGTTAAAGTTGGCGAAAATGAATTTGTTTTGCAAGGCGAAATTATAAATCATGATAAAAACGACAAAGATACCGATGTAGAGTGGATTAAAAGTGGTTATATAACGATTACTCCAATTCTATTTAATAAAACTGATTATAAAAAGGTAAAAGAAGTAAAAGATATATGCATACAGTTGTAATTATTGGTGGTGGTGCATCAGGCATGATGACTGCTTGTATTTCGGCAAGCAATCCATTAAATAAAGTAATTTTAATAGAGAAAAACGAAAAATTAGGAAAAAAAGTTTACATAACGGGAAAAGGAAGATGCAACGTTACAACTGACGTTGAAAAAAATGAGTTTTTTAATAATGTTGTAAGTAATCCTAAGTTTTTATTTAGTGCAATAAACACTTTTTCTCCACAATCAATGATTGAATTTTTACACAGTAATGGTTTGGAAATTAAGGTAGAGCGTGGAAATAGAGTTTTTCCTACAAGTGATAAAGCGAGTGATGTAATCAAAACATTTGATAGACTGCTCAAAAAATTTAATGTTGACGTTAGATTAAATACTGAAGTATTAAAAATTAATAGTAACGGACAAAGTATTACTAGTGTAATCACTAATAATGGACAAGTTGAATGTGATAGTGTGGTTGTTTGTACAGGTGGTGTTTCGTATCCATTAACAGGAAGCACGGGCGATGGATATGAATTTGCTAAACAATTTGGGCACACAATCATAAAAACAGAGCCAGCGCTTGTTGGAATTGACTTAAAGGGAAACGATTTTATAAGTTTGCAAGGTTTATCGCTAAAAAATGTTAGTTTAACTGCAAGATTAGGTGATAAAATAGTTTATAGCGATTTTGGCGAAATGTTGTTTACTCATTTTGGTGTTTCTGGTCCTATTGTTCTTTCTTGTTCATCAAAAATCAATAGGCTAAACCTTAATGAAGTAACTATAAGTGTAGATTTAAAACCAGCGCTTACAAATGAGATTTTAGACAATAGACTTATTAGAGAATTTGCTCAAAATAATGTAAAAAATATTTGCACGGTAATGCGCTCATTACTTCCTAGCACGCTAATTGATTTAGTGCTTAATAGGTCGAGCGTTTCATTGAAAAAGAATTGTAGTCAGATAACTTTAGAAGAAAGAAAGAGAATAATTAACACGCTAAAAAACCTTAAGTTTTCTGTTAAAAAACTTAGACCTATTGAAGAAGCGATAATTACCGCTGGTGGAATAAATGTTAAAGAAATAAATCCAAAAACTATGGAAAGTAAACTTATAAAAGGTCTTTATTTTGCCGGTGAAGTTTTAGATGTTGATGCGTTTACAGGTGGATTTAACTTGCAAATTGCTTTTTCAACCGGTTTTGTGGCAGGAAAAAACTGTTAATTGGAACAAAAATTTAATTTTTTATCTAAAAAAAGTTAAATTTGTATATGAAAAATTTTATTTGATATAATCTATCAAAAAGGAGATTACTATGGAAAAAATTATTAGAATAGCACTTGATGGACCATCTGGTAGTGGTAAAAGTACAATAGCAAAAAAACTTTCTAGCAAGTTAAACATTTTGTATCTTGACACAGGCGCAATGTATAGAGCAACGGCAATTAAAGCATTATCGCTTGGTATTGACACGTTTGACGAACAAGGTGTTAAAACATTTATCGATGATATAAATCTTGAAATCAAATATATTGACGGAACTCAACATACTTTTTTAGATGGACAAGATGTTTCTGAAAAAATCCGTGAACCACATGTTTCAATGGCTGCATCAAATATTTCAAGTTTAAAATGTGTAAGGCTAAAAATGGTAGAGATGCAAAGAAAAATTGCTGGACAAATGTCTTGTGTTTTAGATGGCAGAGATATCGGCTCTTATGTACTCCCAAATGCTGACTTTAAGTTTTATATTACAGCAAGCGTGGATGTTAGGGCAGATAGAAGATTTAAAGAACTTTCTCTTAAAGGTCATAAGGTCGATTTTAACGAGTTGAAACAAGAGATTGAGCAAAGAGATTATAATGATAAAAACAGAGATTTTGCACCATTAAGAAAGGCTGATGATGCTATAGAAATTGACACATCATATATGACGGTTGAACAAGTGGCAAGCAAGGTTTTATCATATATTGAAGGATAAAAGTATGAATTTTTTTCAAAAAATACCAATTTTCTTTTTCTCGCTATTATATCCAATCAAAGTATATGGAAAAGAAAATATTCCAGAAGGTGGCGCTGTTTTGGTGTGCAATCACTTTAGAGCGATTGATTGTGGTTTTATAGCAAGAATTTGCGATAAAGATATAAAATATCTTGCAAAAAAAGAAATCTTTAAGAATAAATTATTTTCTAAGATTGTTAGGTCATATGGTGGAATTCCTATCGATAGGGATAACCCAGATATGAAATCGCTTTTAGAAGCCATAAAAGAAATTAAAAAAGGGAATAAACTTTGTATATTCCCAGAAGGAAAGAGAAATGTTACGGGGACAGCCGATTTACAAGAAATTAAGGGTGGCTCGGTAATATTTTCGGTAAAGGCAAAATGCCCAATCGTTCCTATAATGATGCTTAAAAAAGCCAAGATTTTTTCTAGGACTAAAATCATTATAGGAAAACCGTTTGAACTTTCGGAGTATTATGGTAAAAAACTTTCAGAAGAAGATATTAATGCTTTAGACCAAATAGTAAGGGAAAAAATGATAGAACAGCAAAATATATTAAAACAACTTTCGTCAAAAGGTAAAAAGTAATTATGCATATATATAAGTGTGAAAATAATGGTTTTTGTTTTGGCGTTAGTAGGGCGATTAAAGAAGCCGAGAAACTAAAAGGCGATAATATTTATATCCTTGGTGAAATTATACATAACGAAAGTGTAATTAAAAAACTTAAAGATGCTGGGATTAAAACCATTAATAGTCTAGATGATGTAAATTTTAAGGGTGGAGAAACACTTTTAATAAGAACTCACGGAGAGCCAAAAGAAACTTTTGATAGAGCAAAAGAACTAAAATTAAATGTTATTGATTGCACTTGTCCATTTGTTAGGCAAATTCAGGATATTGTTAAAAAACATTACGATTTAGGATATAAAATTGCGATTATTGGCGATGCTAAGCATCCAGAAGTAATAGGTATAAATGGTTGGTGCGAAAATAGTGCTGTTATAACTGAAAAAAGAGAGCAATTGCTTGATATTTTGGCAGATAAGTTGTGTATAGTTGTGCAAACAACCTATTCTGAAGAAAAATTTAATAAAATTATTAAAAATTTTGTTAGTAGCAAGGTCAAAACAGTTGATATTTTCAAAACAATTTGTTATACTACAACAAAGCGACAAAATGAAGCAGAAATTTTGTCCCATAAGTGCCAAGCAGTTTTAGTTTTGGGCGGGGCAAATAGCAATAATACAAATAAACTTTTTGATATTTGTGCTAAAAATTGTCAAAATGTTTTTAGAATTATAAATCCTGCTGATTTTGATTATTCGAAAATTAAAAGTTATAATAAAATAGGAATTGTTTTAGGTGCGTCAACACCAAAAGAACAATTTCAGGAGGTCATCTCACTTATGGAGAACAACATTACTACAGAAGAAATTATCACAACAGAAACTATCGCAAGCGAAGTTTCAAACCAAGAACAACCATCATTTAAGTCTGAAATGGAAAAGGCTTTTGATAACATCAGACCAGGTAAAGATTTAAAGATTGGCCAAATTGTTTCTGCAATTATTACTTCTGCAAAAGACGAAGGTTTAACACTATCTATTAAAGATGCTAAAAGAGACGATTTATCTTTGCCAAAAGCTAATCTTATTGGCGAGTATGATAAAAATGCTTATCAAGAAAAAGTAGGTCAAAAAATTCGCGTTATGGTTATCGCAAAAAATCCTATCGTTTTCTCTGAAAAGGCAATGGAAAAAGTTTTGAAAGAAGAAGCTGAAATTGAAGAAATCAAAAACGGCAAAATTTTCGAAGCAACAATTACTGAAACAAATAAGGGTGGTTTAATTGGTAAGTTTGGTTCTTATCAAGTGTTTGTTCCATCATCACAAATTAAATTAGGTTTTGTTAAAGACTTAGAAAAATATGTTGGCAAAACATTAAGATTAAAGGCTGAAAAAGTTGAATCAAGGGGCGCTCGTAGACAAATCGTTGGTTCACAAAAAATTATTCTTGAAACTGAAAAAGCAGAAAGAGATGCTATAAAGGCTCAAAAAGAAGCAGAATTCTTTGGTAGCATTCAAGAAGGCGATGTTGTTTTAGGCACACCTGTTAGATTTGCTTCTTTCGGTGCTTTCGTTGACGTTAATGGTTTTGACTGCTTGGCACATATCTCTGACCTTTCTTGGACAGGTTGCAAAGATTGCGCTGAAGTATTAAAACTTAACAAAAACTATGAATTCATTATTTTGAAGATTGACCAAGAAAACAAAAAGGTTTCTATCGGTTATAAGCAATTACAACCAAGACCATGGGATACAGTTTTGGAAAAATACAATGTTGGCGATGTAATAAAGGGTAAAGTTGTAAGACTTGTTAACTTTGGTGCGTTCGTTGAAGTTGAAAAAGGCGTTGATGGTTTAGTTCACGTTTCTCAAATTTCAAACCAATGGTTAGAAAATCCTGTAACAGCACTTCAAGTTGGTCAAGAAGTTGATGCAAAGATTGTTGATATTGATGCTGAAAAAGAAAAAATGACACTTTCAATTAAAGCATTGCTTCCAGAAGTTGAAGCACCTGCTGAAACTGAAGAAAAACCAGCAAAAGGCAAAAAACGTAAGGCTAAAGAAGTTGTTGAAACTGAACCAGAAGAACTCCGTGAATGGAAAGATGAAAGTGACACAGGTGTTTCTATTGCTGAAATGCTTGCAAACTCTGAAAATAAGTAATTTTTAATTAAAAATCAAAAGAGTAGATTTATATCTACTCTTTTTTTGTTGCAAAAATTTATTTAATTAAATTTATTTAGTAATAATTAAAAGTTTGTATACATAAATATATACAAATGGACTTAACTTTTTTGCCAAATAAATATTTAATACCTATAAGCAAAATTGATATTGATTTATTGTATGAGATTAGATTAAGGACAGGCTATCCGGTAAAAGTAAATTATTCAAATAAAAACTATTATCTGAGTGAAGTAGGTTTAAGTAATAATAAAATGCTCTCTTTAATTTGTAGTCAACAAGATATTGAGTATGCAATAAAAATAGTAACAG
>JAZOMM010000011.1:0-4917 GCA_045653965.1 Christensenellaceae bacterium
ATAGACAGCATGTGCGAACTTTGTAAGGACAGGCTTGAAAAGAATCCACTTAGGATTTTAGATTGCAAAAACGAAAATTGCAAAAAGATAAATGAAAAAGCACCTGTAATTTTAGATTATCTATGCGATGACTGCAGAGAGCATTTTGAAAGCGTTCAAAACCTTTTAACCCTTGCAGGTGTTGAATATAAAATTAACCCTTATATCGTTAGGGGGCTTGATTATTATAATAAAACGGTTTTTGAATTTGTTTCAGAAAATATAGGTGCACAAGGCACAGTTTGTGGTGGTGGCAGATACGATGGACTTATTGCCCAGCTTGGTGGCAGTGACGTTGCAGGTATCGGCTTTGCTGTAGGCATTGAAAGAATTTTAATGCTTCTTGAAAACTTAAATGTAGAAATTCCAAACGATAGCGAGATAGAATACTATGTTGCACCAATGGGCGAAAAAGAAAGTGAGAAGGCTTTTGAAATAGTAAGTTTGCTCAGACAAAAAGGAATTTCAGCCGACCTTGACCACATGAATAGAGGCATAAAGGCACAATTTAAATATGCCGATAAAATTGGTGCAAAAAAGGTTATAGTGATAGGCTCTGAAGAACTTGAAAAGGGCATTTTCAAAGTAAAAGAAATGTCATCAGGCAGTGAAGAATTTTTAAGCATAGATGAACTTGTAAAATAAACGCATATTTTTGTGCATTGAATTTATTTGTATGGCTTATAATATTGTCATAATCATTTGATTAAAAGGAGAAAGATTATGAATAGTATTGAAGACATTTTAGGCAAAGAAGAACTAGATAAGGTGCTAATAAACAATAGTTTAACGCTTGTAGATTTTTATGCAAGTTGGTGTGCGCCTTGTAAGATGCAAACGCCTTTACTAATAGAATTTAATGAAGAAGTGGCTGGCAAGGTCAAGATTATAAAAGTTGACGTTGACCAAAACCCAGAAATTGCAAACAAATATAATGTGCAAATGGTTCCAACAATAATATTATTCCAAAACGGAAAGGAAAAAGAAAAAACGGTTGGACTTACAACAAAGGCAACACTTTCAGAAATGCTTATAAAATATTTATAAAATTAAAAAAAATAGGTGAAACACCAAGGAGAAATAAAAATGATAGACTTAAATTCAATTAAATTAGTTGACCCAGAAGTGTATGAAGGCTTAGAAAAAGAACTTCAAAGACAAAGAAACAACATCGAACTTATCGCAAGTGAAAATATTGTTTCAGAAAACGTTTTACTCGCAGCAGGAAGCGTACTCACAAACAAGTATGCAGAAGGTTATCCAGCACACAGATACTATGGTGGCTGTCAATGTGTTGACATTGTGGAAACTCTTGCAATCGAGCGTGCTAAAAAGTTGTTCGGTGCAGAGCACGCAAACGTTCAACCACACAGTGGTGCAAATGCAAACTTTGCAGTATATTTTGCAGTATTAAAACCAGGTGATACAATTATGGGTATGAGCCTTGCTCATGGTGGACACTTAACACACGGAAGCCCTGTAACAGTTTCTGGTAAATACTTTAACTCAGTAGGCTATGGCGTTAAAGAAGAAACAGGCGCTATCGACTATGATGATTTAGAAAGACAAGTTTTAGAAGTTAAACCAAATATCTTCGTATGTGGCGCAAGTGCATATCCAAGAATTATTGACTTTAAGAGAATTAGAGAAATTTGTGACAAAGTTGGCTGTTATATGATGGTTGACATTGCTCACATTGCAGGCTTAGTTGCAACAGGTCTTCATCCAAGCCCAGTTCCTTATGCTGATTTTGTTACAACAACAACACATAAGACTTTAAGAGGTCCAAGGGGTGGTATGATTTTATGTAAAGAAGAATATGCAAAAATCATAGATAAGGCTGTATTCCCAGGCACACAAGGTGGCCCACTTATGCACATTATTGCAGCAAAAGCCGTTGCTTTTGGCGAAGCATTAAAACCAGAATACAAGGCATATATGGAACAAGTTAAAAAGAACGCTAAAGCAATGAGCGAAAAGTTCTTATCACTCGGCGTAAAACTCGTTTCAGGTGGTACAGACAACCACTTAATGCTCTTAGACCTTTCTGATAAAGACTGCACAGGTAAAGATTTAGAAATCATGCTTGATGAAGTTAATATCACACTTAACAAGAACGCAATTCCATTTGACAAACAAAAACCATTTGTAACAAGTGGTGTTCGTATCGGCACACCAGCAATCACAAGCCGTGGCTTTAAGGAAGAAGATTGCGAAAAGATTGCAGAACTTATCACAATGATTATTAACAAGAAAGAAGAAGCATTTGATTATGTTCGTGCAGAAGTTAAAGCCCTTATCGAAAAATATCCACTCTACCAAGGAGTTATAGACTAAATGCAATATAAATCAACGCTAAATTTGTTAGAAACAGAGATAGCAATCAAATTTATAAAAGACACTTTTGAAAAAGAACTTGCAAAGGCGCTTAAACTAACAAGAGTTTCTGCTCCACTTTTCGTTCAGCCAGAATCAGGCTTAAACGACAACCTAAACGGCTTTGAAAGGGCAGTTAGGTTTGATATTTTAACGCTAAAAAAAGACGTTGAAATTGTTCAGTCGCTTGCAAAGTGGAAAAGAAATGCTCTTGCTAAGTATGGTTTTACTGAAGGGGAAGGCCTTTACACTGATATGAACGCAATTCGCCGTGATGAAGACTTAGATGCTTTACACTCGGTGTACGTTGACCAATGGGATTGGGAAAAGATTATCAGCAAAAATCAAAGGACTATTAGTTACCTTAAAAAGACAGTTAAGGCAATATATAAGGCGCTTAAAAAACTTGCTAAAGCCGTTAACGCAAAATATTCTATCTCTCACTCAATTCCAGAAGAAATTACCTTTATTTCAACAAAAGAGTTAGAACAAGAATTTCCAAACTTAACTAGAAAGCAAAGGGAAAACGAAGCCGCAAAAAAATATGGTGCAATTTTCCTTTACCAAATCGGTTGGGACTTATCTGATGGCAAGCCACACGATGGCAGGGCTGCTGACTATGACGATTGGAAGTTAAATGGCGACATTATACTTTGGTATGATGTTTTAGATTTAGCATTAGAAATTTCTTCAATGGGAATTAGGGTTGACCAAACAAGTTTAGTTAAACAACTAAAAAAGAAGAAAGAATTACATAAACTTGAGAACCCTTATTGTAAGGATATCTTAGATGGCAAACTTCCACTAACAATCGGTGGTGGAATTGGTCAATCAAGACTTTGTATGTTCTTTTTGAACAAAGCACACATTGGCGAAGTTCAAGCATCTATCTGGTCGGAAGAAATGATAGAAGAAAATGCTAAAAAAGGAATATATTTACTTTAATGAAAGCATTTAACAGGGTAGAAAACTTAATAGGAAAAGAAAACTTAGAAATTTTAAGTTCATCATCGGTTGCCCTTTTTGGTGTGGGTGGCGTTGGTGGTTTTGTAGCCGAAGCATTAGTTCGCTCAGGAATTGGCAAAATTGCCGTTTTTGATAGCGACACGGTTGATGAAACAAACATAAATCGCCAAGTGATTGCAACAATTAGCACGGTAGGTAAAGATAAGGTTGAAGTTATAAAAGAAAGGCTTTTATCAATAAACCCTAATCTAATAATAGAAACCTATAAAGTTTTCTACTTAAAAGAAAATGCAGACCAATATGATTTAAGCAAATATGACTATATAATAGATGCCGTTGACACGGTTAGTGCCAAGTTAGAAATAATTTCAAGAGCAAAAACTTTGGGCAAAAAAGTTATTTCTTGCATGGGGACGGGTGGCAAACTTCAAATGGAAAGCCTAAAAGTATGCGATATAACAAAAACTAGTGGTTGCCCACTTGCAAGAGTTATGCGTAGAGAACTTAAAAGGTTAAACATTTCTGGCGTAAAAGTTGTATATTCACCTGAAGATGCACAAAAAAATTGCTTAGAAAGTGGTGAGAACGATAGAGTTCCACCAAGCATGATTTTTGTGCCAGCAACGGCAGGTCTTTATATAGCAAGAGAAGTAGTTTTAGATTTAATCAATACAAAGAGAGAAAACAGTATATGAAAATTGTAATAGCATCAGATTTGCATGGCTCAGCATTTTATGCACAAAAACTAATGGATATTTGCTATAAGGAAGATGCAGATAAACTCATTTTACTCGGCGATATTTATAATCACGGCCCACGCAATCAATTACCAAAAGATTATCAGCCAATGAAAGTTGCTGAAATTTTGAACGGAGTTAAAGAAAACTTAATAGTTATAAAGGGTAATTGTGATAGCGAAGTAGACACAATGATTTCCGAGTTCGATTTTGTAGGGGATATGGTTATTTTAAGTGGAAGTAAAACCGTTTATTTAACACATGGTCATATCTACAATAAAGTCAAAATGCCAAAATCAAACTTTGATGCAATAATTTATGGTCATTTTCACACAGGCTTTATTGAAAGGCAAGGGGAAGTGGTTGTGGCAAATGCAGGCTCGCTTTCTCTCCCAAAAAATGACACTCCAAATAGTTATATAGTTTTAGAAAATGAAACTATAACCCTAAAAGATTTAGAGCAAAAAGAAATTGCCAAAACGACAATTAAATTTATAAAACATTAAATAAAATGCCTTACAACTTTTGCAAATGAATAAAATTATAAATTATTCACTAAAATATGCATAAATTATACATTTATTCATAAAAAACAAAATATTTTATAAAATTATTCATAAAACATGGTTAAAAATGTTGACAAATAAAATATAAAGGCATATAATAAAACTCGTTAAAAACATAAAGATAAAAAGGTGGTATTCATTATGGAAAAGAAAGAAATTAAAAAGGTAGTATTAGCATACTCTGGTGGACTTGATACGTCTATTATAATTCCTTGGCTTAAAGAGAATTATAA
>JAZOMM010000012.1:0-8444 GCA_045653965.1 Christensenellaceae bacterium
GGAGTGTAAAGTCGTTTGTATTAAGCAAATACATTGTTCCATCTGGGCAAAATCTATCAGCCACAATAGGAATACCATTATAGTTCATAGCCTTAAAGCCACCACTAAGTTCCATTGTGTCAATGTTTCTTCTATTTGCACTAAATAGTTGTTGTAATGCTCTACGAACACCCCAAGAACATACAATAAAGTTAACACTTTTTCCACTTCTTTCTTCAATCTCATCAAGTGCCGTTTGAATTGTGAGTTCACTGATTTCGCCAACTGATTTTTTGACATATGGCATAAGCCAAGCATTTTGGCTTCTATTTATACCATATAGATTTGTACTGTCGCCGAAAATTGCACCAAGCCCTGTAATTTCTTGATTGTATGATGCTTGAACAGAAAAAATTGTTCCTGCTGAAAAAGTTTGGTTTGCAATACTTGAACCTGATAAAGTTACTTGCTTAAGTGCTCTATTGATAGAAACAATCTTTCTTGCTGTAAGACCAGAAACAATGTTGCCAGATGCATCTCTAAGGTCTACTAACATGCCTTCCATAAGGTTTTTTACGCTATCAACATAATAAATGTTGTTTTTTACTTCAGATACTGTAGTAAGTGCACTTGAGCCATTTCCAAAGAGCATTCTTGCAAAGTTTGTTGTGCTTGCCTTGAGAAGACCTTCCATTTCAGAGTTAAGAAGGCTTACAAATGCACCTGCATTGTTTTCAGAAGCCCTGATTGCTTTGTCTGAAATTTCAATAACGCCATAAAGGTTTTTAAGTGTTGAAACGAATTGAACATAGTTATTGCCAGATGCCGTTGGCAAACTTCCATCTTCTGAACCTGCTTTGACACCACCGTTTACACCAAAAGTGCAAAGTGCTCTAACTTCCTTGCCCCAAACATCATTTGTGCTTTTTGAAATTGCTGCAAAAAATGGGTTTGCACCATTGTCAAGTTGATGACTGATTGCATCTAAATATAATGATTTTAACGCACTATCTGCGTTTGTTAAATTAACTGCCATAATTTCTCCTTATTTCTAATTATTAAGTAATTTTTTTGCGAGTTTTCCCGCTTCTTCAATTGTTGTTGGACGATTAACCGGTGTTTTCACGCCAACCCCAGCACCATCCATAATAATCGCACTCGGTTTTTTGCCAAGTACATCAAGCAAATATTCTTTTAAGAACTTTTCTTTATCTTCTAAGGTTGTATCCACTTGATTTTGTGGCTGACTTTTTTGATTAGATAAAGCAGCGTTATTTTGTTCTGTTTTATCACCATTTATCTTGCTTTCTAACTCTTTTATCTTCTGACAGCGTTTGGTAAATTCAGACTGTAAAGAATTATATGCACTTAAAAGTGCACCCACATCTTTAAATTTTCCTAATGAGACTTCCCCTTTATCTTCGCCATGAGTAACTTCTGCCTCTGCAGTTTGCGTTTTTGGTGAAATTTGTTCATTTTTTATTTCTTCCATTTTAATTTTCTCCTGTTTCTATTTTTATCGCATCTTTGTGCGCCTTAATATGTAAATAATATCTTTGTTTTTTGTCTTTAGAAAGCGACATATGTTCGCTTAATATGTATCTTGTATGCTCATCTATATGTATTTCGTGGTCATCAATCTCATCGATTTCCACTTCTTTTGTCAGCAAAACATCGTTTTCTTGTTGTGCCTTTTCTTCTTGAAGTCTTGCAAGCCCCTTTTGATAATCGAGTTCTTTATACCCCAAAAGCGACAATACCTTTTCTTTTGTGGCTGGGCGAAGTCTTCCGTTTTCATCGCTTAAAAGCCCACTTTGATAAAGTTTGAAAATCATTTCTTTCTTTTGAGTGTTGGTGTATAAAAGTTCGTTTTCGTTATCAAGATAAACATCATCTGACTGAGTGCTTGACTTATCTACATACAATATTTTTATCTTGTTAAATTTGTCTTCTGTTTTAATTGCCCTAATGCCTGCCGAAAATTGTGAATATAGCCTTATCATTTGTTTAGAAACTTTTATATAACTATCTCTAATTTCTTCTGCACTTTTAAGAAGCCTTGAGTTATCTTGTTCAATTAAGATTTCTAATGCCGTACCACTAGATAATGATGCGTTAGATGCACTTGATGTTACATTGCTAACCCCACTCACCACAACGAACTCGTTTAAGAGTTTGTCTTCTTCTTGGTTAAAGTCGGTTGGCATTGTCATATTAGCCATAATTTCGGGCGCTTTAGAGCCTTGCCTATAAACGAGCACTTTTCCCGGTGAAAGTCCATCTTGTGCCAAGTCATCAACATCCATAGAGCCATCTTCAACCGTCATAATGCCCATTGAAAGCCTGTTCAAAAACTCGTGTTTTCTGTTTTTAACAGCATTATATGCCCTTTGCACAGGGATAAGCCTTTCAACTACACTTACGCCAAAAAAACAACCTGCTTGCTCAAACGAATCTTGTTTAACAAAAGGGTAACCCCTCGTTCCGTTTTCTCCGTTTTTATAAGGCAGGTCACCTACGAAAAGCAGTTTATCCCCTGCCACCGTTATAAGTCTTCCGTTAGGGAATTGCTTTGTTGGTTTTTCATACCTTTCAATTACCACAACGCCATCATCTATTTGATTATGATTATCTTGATTAAAACTAGATATTTTTTGCAAACTTTGAACGTCAAGTTTTTGGCCTGCCACATCAACGCCATATAGTTCTTTTACCCTAGTCGTGCTCATTGCCCTTGCGTGAATAATGCTTTGGCAATCTTCTATATTTTCGGTGGTTAAAGAATCTGGAAAAATTTCAAATGGTGAAATTGCCAAAACTTCAACATCTCCTTCATACACGTTTTTACCATCGTTTGTGCCTATAAGGTTGCCACCATCGGCCTTCCAAATAACCTTATAAAAACCCGTTCCACAAGTTTCGCTCCATACCGTCGCCTTTTTTACAACTTCATGAAGTCTTGTCTTTTTAAAAGCGTTTTCTAAAAGTTTTTCAGCAAGCGTTGCCGACTCTACGTCTTTATCATCATCTGTTTTTGGGCGAACAGAAACGGTTGGCGATATGTATGAAAACTTGGCAAGCCTTGTATCAACAATAGGCGCTATATGGTTATATACCCCCCTACCTTGCCAATAAAATGTTTTGCCTTCTTCTAAGAGTTCTCCGTGTGCACTAACATCGCAATATTGATTGCCATTAAGAAAGTTTATGTTTAATTCCCACTGTCTTTCGTAAATAACCCTTTTTTCTTGTCTTTTCTTAAAATCAGCCTTGACATCGGCAATAAGGTCTTCTATATACCTATCATTTTCCTGTTTTTTTACAACTGACTTTATTGAACTACTTTTCAATGTTTTTTCTCCTTAATTATTTTGAATTTCTTTAAGTAAGCAAAGCAACCTAACCTTTTCTTCGTATAGTTCTTGGTCGGTCATCTCGCCAACTTCTTTTTGAGTTTCATCAAGCAAAAACTTTAATGCACTCATATCGGGTGGCACGTTTTTGATTGTAACCTTTTTTTTGGAAAGTTTAATTTCTTCGCCATCGCCCACGTATTCTTCAACCACTTCGGTTGCATCATAGCCGAGTGCCTTTTTGATTAATGCTTGCTGTAAATCATTTTTATCAACCTGCTTTTTTTGTTTAGTTCTTCCTTTCATTCATAATTTTTTTGATTAACCTTTCCTTATCCTTTTGAATTTGCGATTTTTCTTTTTTAGGGGGAGTGTTTTCTGGTTTTGTCATCAAATAATATCTAAGTTCGTCTAGTGCGTGGTCATCTACCTTTTTAGGATTTTCGCCCTCGCTCCACCTGTATGTTTTTAATTCTCTTATAAGGTTTGTGCAACATGGAAAAATATATAGTTTACTTACCCCGTCATTTACCTTTAGGTATTGCTTTACCCTTTGTATCCCACTAAACATATCCTTATTAACCTTTGGGTTTGCGACTATTCCAAAATCATAAAAAAGTTCTGTAACACTTTTAGAAGATGCAAGCGTTTTTTGATTTGCTGCCGAGTCTATTAAAGTATGATATCTTCCTTGACTATCAGCCTTCCAATTTAACGCCCTGCTTATCTCTTTAATTCGCCTTGAATGATATTCAATGTCCTTTCCTGCTTCAAAATGCTCTGCCACGACATAAACGTTTCCATCATAATCAACAGCATACCAGTGCGCTGATAAGGGGTTGTTGAGGCCTGGGTCAATAGAAATCGTATCCTGCCAATCGATAGGAATTTGTATGGGCTCAGAAAGGACGTGGATATTTTCATCAAATTCTGGATATACAAGCCCTTCGCTTGCCTTAAACCTGCCATACCTACGGCTATCTAGTTGGTCTTTAGAAAGGGTTTTTGTAAGAAGTTCAATCTCTTTTTTATCGAGATATGGGTTATCTTCCCACTCCATGAACTCGTGCCAAACTTCTGGGTTGTTCTCTATGTTGAGATAAATCTTATCATGTATAAAAGTTAACCCTTTAAGCGGTGTCATCGTGCCAAAAATATCACCACTTTTATCGAGAACACGCATACGGCACTCATCATAAATATCTTCTGGTGGTTCTTCATCAAACCACACAAAATCAAGCGAACTACCTTGAAACTTTTCTCTACCTTGGTCACAAGACTTAAAGCCGATAACCGACACCCCACCGAATACGTTTTTAATGCGAATTTGGTCTATAACCCCATAGTCAAGGCTATCCTTTTTACCACTAAGCATGGTTACATCTTGTATCCAAGAAGGGTTAAGATATGATAAAATTTTCTTTTGTGCAACGTCTCTTTGAACTTGCTGAGAAAGCGAAACAACCCAGCCAAAAACGTTTTCTCTATTCTCACGATAAGGGTGGTTACCCCTTGCCATATATATGCTTTCAACTGCCCCACACTCTGTTTTGCCACTTCTGTTACCACCGAACACCCATCTGTTCCTTTTTTGGCATTTGTGAAAGGCAAGTTGTTTTTTGTGCACCTTTTGGCCATTATTATATTTTGCCAGCCTATCTTCGCCCTTTCGCCTTTTCTCCTCTTGTTCGATTTGCCTTATCCTTAAGATGATGTCTTTCATAATTCCCCCAAAACTATCGACGGCGTTATAATAGCAAAGGTTTTTTATTTGTAAATGCATTTATGACAGCGTTTAGAAAAAAATTAAAATTTAAAAATATAAATGGTTAGTCAAATATTTGACTAACCATTTTTTGTTATATGTTTTTTGTTTTGTTTGTTTTTAAGCCTTTTTAATTATTCAGTAAAAATCTTAAATACTTTTTCTGGGGCACGCTTTTTGTTTTCGTTCTTTAGCGTTTTACCCTTTGTTGTTCTGCCTTCAATAGATAAGTCTTCGGTGTTAACGGTAAACGCCACGCCAAACGTATCTATAACGGCAACGTCATAAGGCTCTTTTACATAACTTATAAACACAACTCTTGAGTCTTTGCCAAGTTCAACTACCTTTATGCCCTTTCTATATCTTGCAAGTGGTTCAAGTTCGGCAATTATAACTCGTTTATAGAAGCCTGCATCGGTGATTACAAGTGCTTCGCCCTCATCATCTACTTGAGAAACAAACACTATTTCATCGCCCTTGTTTAAGTTTATTCCCTTAACGCCACCAGCAACTCTGCCTTGAACAGGGATATCATCTTTAAGTGCATTTAATGCTAGACCATTTTTAGTAACATATAATATTGTAGTATCATTTTGGTCAAGTTCAACGCTAATAAGTTCATCGCCGTCTTTAAGTTTTATTGCTTGATAACAAGGTTTTAATAGATTATATTCAGCCCACTCTGTCTTTTTGATTAAGCCACCCGATGTAAAGAACAATAGGTGTCCTTGTGGCAACGCACCTTCATCAACTGCAAAGAAAGCAACAGGATATTCGTTTCTTTGTGCTTCTTTTGAAACTTCGGTGAACTTGCTTCCTTTATCTCTATACCTACACTCTGGTGCAATTTCCATATCTATCTTATGGCAATTTCCAAGGTTGGTAAATGCAAGTAAAGTTTGGTTGCTTCTTGCCTTTGTCTTAAACAAGATAAAGTCATCGCTATTAGCGTTTTCCTTTACCGACTTATCGCTCATCTTAAAGTTCTTTTCGGTCATTTTTTTGAACTTTTTGCCATTTGTAAAGGCAACAACAAAGTCATCTATTTGTTTTAGTTCTTTTTCAACGCTTTGAACTTCTATTTCATTGCCACCGATAACAATATTACTTCTTCTATCTTCAGCATACTTTTTCTTAATGGCAACGAGTTCTTGTTTTACAACCTGCATTTGTTTTGCTTTGCTTTGAACAATAGCAGTTAGTTCTTCGATTTTCTTTTTTAACTCTTTTAGTTCTTCTTCAAGTTTATATATTTCAAGTTTAGTAAGTCTTGCAAGCCTTAAATCTAAGATTGCGTTTGCTTGCGCTTCTGATAAATCAAATCTCTTTCTTAACTTTGCTCTTGCATCTGCCGTGTTTTCAGCACTCTTAATGATTTTTATAACTTCATCAATATTTTTAACGGCAACAATAAGTCCTTCTAAGATATGTGCCCTTTCCTTTGCCCTTTCTAAATCAAACTTAGAACGCCTTAAAACAACTTCTCTTTGATAGTTTACATAATAACTTATAATATCAAGTAGTCCAAGTTGGCATGGCTTTCCATCAGCGATTGCCACCATGTTGATGTTATAACTTGTTTGCAAGTCAGTGTTCTTAAATAGGTATGCAAGGATTGCCTTTGCATCGGCATCTTTTTTAAGTTTAATAAGCGCTCGCATACCGTTTCTATCAGACTCATCAACAACATCGGCAATGCCACCTAATAGTTCTTTTCTTTCTTCTCTCATATCGGCAATCTTTTTAAGAAGTGTTGCCTTATTCACTTGGTAAGGAAGTTCACTAATAACTAGGTTTTGCTTATCACCCGTGTCCTTTTCGATATTAACCCTTGCTTTAATCTTGATTTTGCCACGACCGGTTTTATAGGCTTCTTCTAAGTCACCATCGGCAATTATATAGCCACCTGTTGGAAAATCAGGTGCTTTTATATAAGTCATCATTTCTTTTAATGAAATTTTAGGGTTGTCAATATATGCCACAGTGCCATTGATAACTTCAACTAGGTTATGTGGTGGAATTTTTGTGGCAAGCCCAACGGCAATACCTTCTGCACCATTTACAAGTAGGTTTGGGTATCTGCCCGGCAAGGTGTCTGGTTCTTCTAATTCATCTGAAAAGTTAAGGCTAAAGTTAACGGTATCTTTATCTATATCTTTTAAGAGTTCTAAAGCAAGTTGTTCTAGCCTTGCTTCTGTATATCTATAAGCGGCAGCCGAGTCGCCGTCAATCGTACCAAAGTTACCTTGTCCATCGATAAGTGGCATTCGCATATTAAAATCTTGCGCAAGGTGAACAATAGCACCATAAACCGAACTATCGCCGTGTGGGTGGTATTTACCTAAAACTTCACCGACGATTTTAGCACACTTTTTGTGTGGCTTATCGTGGGTTAAACCCATTTCGTACATAGCGTATAAAATACGCCTTTGAACAGGCTTTAAGCCATCTTCTACCCTTGGCAAAGCACGGTCTAAAATAACGCTTTCTGCATAAGGTATCATTGAATTTTTCAAAACTTCATCGAGTGATGAAAAGATTATTCCCTTTTGATTTTCCATAACTTACCTTACCCCTTTAGTCACGCTTAATTTTTGCAAACTTGTCTTCTTTGTTAAAGTTTGCGTGCTCAAAAATATATTTCTTTCTTTCGCCAACTTCATCGCCCATAAGCACTGTGATAAGCCTGTCGGCTTCTGCAGCATCTTCAATGGTAACTTGCATAAGTGAACGAGTTTCTGGGTTCATTGTTGTGTCCCAAAGTTGCGATGGATTCATTTCCCCAAGCCCTTTATAGCGTTGCAAGGTGTAACCTTTGCCCACCTTTGCAATCTTTTCGGCTAGTTCTTTATCATCGTAAGCATATTCTTCGTTATTTCCCTTATGAACTTTATATAGTGGTGGCATACCGATATAAACGTGCCCTGCACTTACAAGTTCTCGCATGTATCTAAAAAAGAAAGTTAATAGTATTGTAGAATGTTTCTCTAAAAATAGATTAAGTAGAGAAGAGTTACTTGGAGCAGAGTTTTGTCCTACAGTTATTAAGAAATGTGTTATTGATGAAGTTTTTGGTAGTAACTTAGTAGATGTTATTTGTAAGAAGAGTTTACCTAATGGTAGAAAGAAACAAATTATTGATTTAAAACTTAGTTCAAAAGATGCTGTTACTTTACTTGGAAAAGATATTTCTGAAGATATAAAGAAATACTTAATAGAACATAAATTAGAAGGGTATAGTATTATTCATGATGCAATTGTTAATAGAAGTATACCTGAAGAGTTAGTAGATTATATTATTACTAAGAAAGTTACTATGGATAATATTTTCCAAGTAGTTAGATTTT
>JAZOMM010000013.1:0-12362 GCA_045653965.1 Christensenellaceae bacterium
TTGCACTTTACGTTATTGCTTTGACCAACAACCATATCAAAACCATACTCGCTAAGGTATTTTTGATAAACCTTATCGGTTGTCATTTGTGGTTTGTTAGTTAAAATTGCAAGTTTATATCCCCTTTCTTTAAGGGCAATCATAACTTTATCCATGCCTTCAAACACATGGGTTTTAGGGCTTCCACACGCAGTATAAATTTTGTTATAATAGGCTAATTTTTGGTCTAAATCTTCTTCGGTTAAATTTCCAAAACTGCACTTAACTAAATGCCTTGCACCATTGCCTATATACTGGCGAATTTGATTTTCAGTGCAAAGTGGATAGTTAAAATGCTTTAATGTTATATTAACTTGTTCGTGTATGTCAGGCAAAGAATGTATTAGCGTGCCATCAAGGTCAAATATTATAAGTTTATTCATTACATTTCTTCCACTGTTTCAATGCCCAAAAGGGTTAGTGCATTAGTTAAAGTAGTTTTAACTGACTTAGTTATTGCCAAACGGAAGTTCCTTGTATTATCATCTTCCACTGCAACTTTGCAGTCTATATAGAACTTGTTAAATGCTGTTGCAAGGTCAAGCGCATATCTTGTTACATACGATGGCTCATACTTTTCGCCTGCATTTTTAACCACTTCTTTAAATCTACCGAGTAATGAAATAACGGCATATTCAGAAGGGTGCATTTCACCTATAATGTATTCTCCTTGCTCAGTGCATTTTGCAATAACGCTATTACATCTTGCGATAGTATATTGAACGTAAGGACAGGTTTCGCCTTCAAAACTCAATACCCTATCATAACTAAAGGTGATGTCTTTAATTTTATTGTTGCAAAGTGCACCAAAAATAACAGCACCTGTGCCCACGGCACTTGCAACCTTATCCTTATCTTTAAGATTTGGATTCTTTTCTTCAATAATAGTTCTTGCTTTTTCGATTGTCTTAGAAATTACATCTTCAAGAAGAACAACGTTTCCAGAACGAGTGCTCATTGCACCACTTTCTAGGCTAACCATACCATAGGCAACGTGAACCATGTCCTTTGCCCAGTCTTTGCCCATAAGTTCTAAAACCTTAAAGAATTGCTTAAAGTGTAAATTTTGTTGATATGCAACAACGTATAAGCACTTATCAAAATTATAAGTGTTCTTTCTATATACGGCAGCAGCGATATCTCTTGTTGCATAGAGTGTTGAGCCATCTGACTTTAAGATAAGACATGGTGGCATATTATATTCTTCAAGGTCAACGATAGATGCCCCATCAGAAATTTTGATAAGCCCCTTTTCATTGAGTTCATCAACGATAGGTGCCATTTTGTCGTTATAAAAACTTTCGCCTGCATAACTATCAAAGTTAACATTTAAGAGTTTATAAATCTTATCAACTTCTTCTAAAGTGATTTTCTTGAAGAGTTCGAAAAGTTCGTTACTTTCTTTATCACCATCTTCGATAAGTTTAAAATAGTGCCTTGCTTCATCATCCATTTCAGGGTGAAGTTTTGCTTCATCGTGATATTTAACGTAAATTCTTGTAAGTTCACTGAGCCTACCCTTTTCAACGGCCTCAAAAGAACTCCACTTCTTAAAAGCAACAATAAGTTTGCCGAATTGTGTGCCATAGTCACCTAAGTGGTTAATGCCCACAACCTTATAACCTAAAAACCTAAAAATCTTGCAAAGGCTACTTCCAATAACAGTTGTGCTTAAATGCCCAATGTGGAAAGGCTTTGCAATGTTTATTGAAGAATAGTCTATGCAAATAGTTTTGCCCTCTCCAATAGTATCCGAGCCATAATTATCGCCCAAAGATTGCACTTCAGTTAGAATTGCCTTAGCATAGCCAAGTCTATTGATTTTAAAGTTAAGATAGCCGTTAACAGCCTTGCATTCGCTGATAAATTCATCAGGGGTAAAGGCCTGTTCTAAGGCTTGCGCTATTAAGACAGGTGGACGGCGCATAACCTTGCTGAGTTTAAAGCAAGGCAAGGCATAGTCACCCATGTCGTTATTTGGTGGCGTTTCGATAAAAGAATAAAGTTCTTCTGCACAAACGCCTTCAATATTGAGTTTTTTTGCGATAATCTTTTTATAATCCATAATACTCTCCGTAAGCGTTATAATAATAACATATAATTTATAAAAAAGCAAGATAAAAACTTGAAATTTTATTTAATTTAGATTATAATTAGATGGTTAAGATTTATTAAATTGGAGAAAAAAATATGAAACTAGGTGTTGTTGGACTTCCTAACGTAGGAAAATCAACTTTATTTAATGCTATCACTCACGCAGGTGCTGAGTGCGCGAACTACCCTTTCTGCACTATTGAGCCAAACGTTGGTATCGTTGCAGTGCCTGATGAAAGATTAACAGTTTTAGGCAAACTTTATAATACTAAAAAAATCACTCCTGCCGTTGTTGAATTCGTTGACATTGCAGGGCTCGTTAAGGGCGCAAGCAAGGGCGAAGGGCTTGGCAATAAGTTTTTGGCAAATATCCGTGAAACCGATGCTATCGTGCACGTGGTTAGGTGCTTTGAAGATTCTAACATCACCCACGTTGATGACAGCATTGACCCACTTAGAGATATTGAAACGATAAATTTAGAACTTATCTTTTCCGACCTTGAAAGTGTTAAAAAGCGTTATGATAAGGCGCTTTCTATGGTTAAAACGGGTGATAAAAAGTATAAGATTGAAGCAGAGTTTTTAGAAAGACTTTATAAGCATTTAGAGGACTTAAAACCAGCAAGAACTTTAGAGATAAGCGACGATGAAAAAGAATATTTAAAATCTTTGTTTTTGATAACTGCAAAGCCTGTTATCTACACTGCTAATATCAGCGAAAAAGACATGGGTAAAGATGAAAGTGAACTTCCACTCGTTCAAAAGGTTATCGAATTTGCTAAAGACGAAAAATCTGAATATATGGTCATATGTGCAAAAACCGAAGAAGAACTTTCTATGCTTGATGAAGATGAACAAAAAATCTTTTTAGAAGAATTCGGCTTAACTGAAAGTGGTCTTGATAGACTTGTTAAAACATCTTATAGGCTTCTTGGCCTAATCAGTTATTTAACTGCTGGCGAAAAGGAAGTTAGGGCTTGGACAATAGAAAAAGGCACTAAAGCACCACAAGCAGCAGGAAAAATTCACACCGACTTTGAAAAAGGCTTTATTCGTGCTGAAATCGTTGACTATGATATCTTGGTTGAACTTGGCAGTTTCAATAGTGCAAAAGAAAAAGGTAAAGTTCGCTCAGAAGGTAAAGAATACGTTATGCAAGATAGCGACGTAGTGCTCTTTAGATTTAACGTTTAATAATCAAAATAAATAAAACTAAAATTAAAAAACACATAAAACTCAAAAGCCACCGAAAAAGGGCGTCACTCTTAGGGATTTTAATATTAAATAAACATAACGCTATTTTACTAAATGTAATATAGCGTTTTTGTATTTTTAAAGAAATATAATTTATATCAAATTTACATTTGTGGCTAAACATATTTTCACAATTATATACAACCTGTCTACTCAAAAGGTAAGAAAACACTGTAAAAATAAATTATATTGTCTACCCTATAACATCCAACAGGGTAGACACGATTTTATTGAAAAAGGTTTTACTTGTTGATATAATATATTTGCAAGGTTAATCACACCTATTAATCTTGACTAAATAATGAGGAGGTGATATAATATGAAACATAGAAGAGAAAGAATTAGCAATAACGCTATTGAGCATTCTTCTCGTGGAACTTTTACGTCTGGTGATAAAAATCATAATCCAAGGCTATTAAGTGGTGGACACGGCGAAGAAAATTTACAAACACTAAAAAAATATGGTTGGGATTATAATATTGTTTCTAAATACCCAAATGGTGTAAGAATAGGAAATATTCCATCTCATAAAAAACCACGAAATCAAAAAGGTGGGTGGCAAGTATGGTTTCCAAAGTCTTGGACAAGAAAGACTATTAGGAAAGCGGGAGAAAAAACTATTAATTCTATCCCTTATAAATTGCCAGATGGTTATCATATGTACGGTACATATGGAAAAGTTAAAGTTGGCGTTATAAGAACTAAAGGTAAAGTTGCTACAATTTATCCTTATCATAAACAAAGTGGAGCGAAAAAATATGAAAGATAGAGTAAAAAAATTGGTTGAGGAAGTGGATTTGTTAGACCCACAAAATGACGTGTTGTGGGAAATTAATAGGCAAAAAAGAATAGAGTTGTTGACAGTAGATTTAATTCAAACGATAGAATATTTGGATAAATGTAGTGAAAAAGAGTTGTGGTGGAATACTGATTTGATGGAAGAACTTATGCAACATTTTAAATCACCGAAACTTATTTCCTGTATTGAAAGAAATATAAAAAGGTGCAAAAATTTAGACACAATTGACTCTTTGAAACAAGAACTTGAATACATGAAAAATATGTAAGTGTAGCACACTATACTTAACCCTGTTAAGTCGTGTGTTTTGCAAGGTAAAAAATAAAGGATAGCAAAATTTGCTATCCTTTTATATTGTTTAAAAATCCCTAAGAGTAACGCGGTAACTCGGTGGCTTTTTTATTTTTGTCTAGGGACACAACCTATTTTTGTGCCTTTTATTTATATTTCTTGGTCAAAATCAAAGTCGGTAACATTATTAGAAATTTTGGCATATGTATTATTTTTTGTTTTTTTGGGTTTTTTGGGTTTATATAACTTTCTTTTGGCTTTCATCGTGTCTAGTCTAGTGCAAGCAGTTTTTCCAAAAATAAAAGTTAGCATAAGGGTTATTTTAAATAATACAAGTCAATTCTTTATAAGTTATATCCCTAGAACATAAAAAATGCGCCGACCGAAATCAGCGCATAAAAACGCAAATCCCAGCCGTCGCCAAACAAACTATATACAGATTGGGTATATTGCAACACTATCTATACGGAATTTGCATTTTGTCAAATTCAATAAAAATAGTGTTGCCCAAAAAGAGCATAAATATCCGTAAAAATGAAAATACACCCATTACCTATATATTTAGTTTGTTTGGCAATATAATTATATCACATAAATTTGCTTTGTCAAGTGTTTAGTACAAAACAAGAATAATTAAAAAACCTTCTATGAACATCATATCATAGAAGGTTTTTGAGTTTATTTTTTTATTACCTTATTTTTTTGGAGATGTTAGCACATATTTGTGGTAATAGAATTTTGCGTAAGTTCCCCTTAAATCTCTAGCGTTATTTTTAGCATTTTCACCAATAGAGCATCCACTTCCAACTTCAAGGTTTAGCCAAACACTTTCAGTTTCTGTTTTTCTCCAATTCTTAGGGTCTTCAAAAGTAATGCTTGTTAAACTATCGCATCCCTCAAAAGCATAAATGCCTATTTGTTGTACTTGTGCTGGAATAATAAAACTATCAACACTACTACATTTTGCAAAGGCTCTTTCACCTATAAACACTAAATTTGATGACAATGATATTGTTTGTAAGAGAGTGCAACCTTCAAATGCAGACTTTTCTATTCTGTAAACACTTGCTGATAGTGTTACCTCTGTTAACGAACTACAACCATAGAATGCTTTCTCCGATATGACACTAATACTATAATTCGTTCCTGCATAAGAAATAGTTGCTGGGATATTTGCCTTTGTTATTCCACGAACTTGCCTTGCAACAGTTGCTCTTCCTTCTTTTATGCAATAGTTTATTCCATCTATACTTAAATATACGTTGCCATCATCAGCAAGGCTGTTATTATTACAATCCCAAATTACAGGGTTATTTAATGGATTCCAATTAGATGACCAACCTGCAGGTCGAGTTTGCGCCTCGCAATATATCGTTATTCCACCAATGTTACTAAACGCTGTATTATCTACGCTTTCTATACTACTTGGCACTGAAACAATTCCAAGTGACACACAAGCAGTGAATGCATTTTCACCTATGCTCGTAACAGGATAATTATTTCCTTTATATGTAACTGTTGATGGAATATTTGCTTCTGTCAAATTTTCTAACTGTCTTACAACAGTTGCTTTTCCATCTTTTAGCGCATATCTCATTCCGTCAATTATTGTATAAATATAGCCATCTTCTGCAACACTATTATTTTTGCAATCCCAAACTACAGGGTTTTTAAGCATATTCCAACCCACTTCCCAATATTTTGGCTGACTTTCTATTTCACAATAAATTATTAGCGATATGCAATTACTGAAAACGCCATATCCCATAGTTCTAACGCTTTTTGGAATTGTTATGTTTATAATTTTTGTGCAATCTGCAAAAGCATAATCGGTTATTATTTTGCAATTTTCATCAATGATTGGCTCTATAATATTTGCATCTATCTTTTCAATAAGGCATAAGTAAGGATTTGTGTCATTACCTAAATATCTTAAGCCACCTTTTTCGTTATAATCTAAAAGAGTACAACCAAAAAACGCCTTTTCGCCTACGCTCATTATACTGTCTGGTATTTGTATGTTTGTTAGTTCAATACAACCAGAAAAGGCACTTGCTCCAATACTTGCAATATTATCAGAAAATTCTATATTTCTTAATGATACGCAATCCATAAACGCATTATAACCTATAATTTTACAGTTGCTATCCAAGGTGATTGTCTGTATTTTTTTGTTTGTTACATTTGCGAGATATAAATTTGGATTTTGGCTATTTCCTAAATATTTAATTCCATCTTTATCGTTGTATACCAAAGAGTTACAACCCGTAAATGCAGAATTGCCCACCTGTACAACGCTGTTTGGTATAACGACATTTGTTAATGATGTGCAATAATAAAATGCCTTATCGCTTATGCTTGTAACACTATAACTATTTCCTTTATATGTGATTGATGCTGGAATGTTTGCTTCTGTTATAGTTGATTGTTGCTTTGCAACGATTGCTTCTCCGTTTTTTACACCATATTTTAATCCATTAGACATGATATAAATATAGCCGTCATCAGCAACGTCGTTGTTACTGCAACTCCACACAACAGGGTTATTATCATCATTCCAACCCAAATCCCAACCTTGTGGCATGCTTTCTCTTTCGCAATAAATTGTTAATGCTTGACAATTATAGAAAGCATTATAATGCAAAACTTCAACGCCGATTGGAATTGTTATGCTTGTAAGTTTTGTGCAACCAGAAAAAGCATAGGTATTTATAATTTTACAATTACTATCAATTGTTGCTTGTGTTATGCTTGTACTTTCCCTTTCTACAAGATAAAAACATGAATTTGTTTGAGTTCCTAAATATTTTAAGCCGTCTTTTACGGTATAGTTTAACTTAATGCAACCACGAAAAGCATAATCACATATATCTTCGATATTTTCTGGTAGTTGTATGTACGATAACTTTGAGCATCCAGAAAAGGCATATTCCCCTATTTCTTTTAACTGGCTACCTTTTTCAAACTTTACCTTTTCTAATGAAGAACAAAAATAAAAAGCATTAGCGCCTATATATTCAATACTTTTTGCAATGGCCACACTTTTTATTGAAGTTTTTTTGTTAAATGCGTTTTCGCCAATTTGTGTGACAGGTTTATTATCATAGGTTGAAGGAACAATCACATCACTACTTGTGCCATTGTATTCTTCTACCATATATTCACTATCATTATTTATTAAAGAAAAAGTAAAACCATCTTGAGTATGATTAAAATCTATTTCTCCACAACTACATCTTCCATCAACATAACTATGTTCATTATGTCCACAGGCTGACAAACCAAAAGCGCAGATGAGCATAACAACTGTTAATATCGATATCAGCGTCCTTTTCATATTTTTTCTCCTTCTTCTACAGCATGAAATCATTATAACATATCCATACAAAACAAAGCAAGTTATTAAAAATAAAACTTGCCCTAAAATGTAGGTCAAGTTTTAATTTTTTATCATAAATTTATATATTCAAATTATACTCAGCAATATAAGGTAAGTTTCTATACTTTTCATCGCAATCTAAACCATAGCCTATAACGAAATAGTCTGGAATTTCAAATAGTGCCATGTCTGGCGTAAATTCAACAACTCTTCTTTCCTTTTTGTCGAGAAGCGTTACAACCGTGAGAGAGATTGGATTTCTTTCTTTTATCATATTGTAAAGGTGTTTCAATGTTCTTCCCGTGTCAATAATATCTTCTGCAATAACAACGTGATATTTAGAAACATCAACGTCTAAATCCATAACGATATTAACCTTTCCCGAAGACTCTGTGCCACTAAAATAACTTTTTACGCACATAAACGCCACTTGGCAAGGCACGTTTATCGCACGGCAAAGGTCTGCCATAAACACGAAAGAGCCTTTTAAGATGCCAACGAGTAGTATCGGTCTGCCATCATAAAGTTTAGAAATTTTTTCGCCTGCTTCTTTAATGGCTTGTTGAATTTGTTCTTCTGAAATAAGTGTTTTGCCTATTCTTTTTTCATACTCTACTTGTAATGCGTGTTTTTCCATATTCTTTTCCTTTGTATATATTGTTTATTAAAAAATTTTGCTTGCTAGGTTGTTTAGATTTTCCCTACAATCAAGCAACTCTTGTAAAGAGTCATAGTCAGAGGTATATACTTCTATAAGAAGTGCACCATTAAAACCAACGTCATTAAGCCTTAAAAATAATTCCTTAAAGTCGGTTGTGCCCTTATTTGGCAAACACATTTTGCCATTGCTGTCAATGTCCGATAAATGCACGGTTACAATATCGCCTTGCATTTCGTTTATATAGTCTATATAAGATATTCCACTTTGGCGAGCCTGCTTTATATCTAAAGTTCCCTTTAGTCCTACCGTGCGTTTTTTTAGTTCCTTAAAAAAGCCGATGTAGTTATAATATCCCCAATGCACATTTTCATATGCTAAGGTAATGCCGTGCCCTTTTGCACAATCAATAATTCTTTGGGTTATTGCACCCACCCTATCGTAGTTGATTGTAAAGGGCGTTTTCTTAAACCTTGCACCACCATGAAAGGTATAATACTTAGCATTAAACAATTTTGCCGAACTCATTGTCATATCCAAAAGTTTAAAAGAATCTTCCATAGCCCTTTGGTTTATGCTATATAGTTGTGGCTCGAACTGTGTTGTTAAAACGTGCACCGAGTGAATATCAATTTCCCCTTTAGCCTTTGCCAAAACACGAGCAAACTCGTTATTATATTCACAATAACTTTCTAAAAACACTTCTGCGCAAGGCACTTTGTTTTCACTTAAAAATGCCAATGCTTCTTCGGTTGGCTTTCTATTAAACAGCGAAGCCGTTGATATACCTACCTTCATAATACTTATACCTTTTTAGTCAGTAAAATCCCTTTTTTTAGTTTACTTTTTAATAAAAATAAACTCGCCGTCATGAGTATCTATAACAACCTTGCTGTTTGCCACAAGTTCGCCTTTTAAGATTTCTTCACTAAGTTTATCTTCTATATGGCGTTGAATAACCCTTTTGAGTGGTCTTGCTCCATAATTATCATCATAACCTTTTTCTGTAATTAAATCCATTGCAGAATCGGTAATTTCCATTTCAACTTCCATAACTGCAAGGCGTTTTCTGAGTGATGCAAGCATAATACTTGCAATCTTAGCAGTGTCTTGCTTTTCAAGTTTATGGAATACGATTATATCGTCAATTCTATTCAAGAATTCAGGACGGAACTTCGATTTTAGTGCTTGCATATACTTGTCGCACATATTTTCATACTCAGCCGTTTTGTTACCTATAAAGCCAAGCGTTGTTTTTTGTTGAATTTCTGTTGCACCCACGTTTGAAGTCATTATTATAATGCAATTCTTAAAACTAACAACTCTACCCTTGCTGTCGGTAAGCCTACCTTCATCAATAAGTTGGAGCATAATGTCAAACACGTCTGGGTGCGCCTTTTCTATTTCATCAAAAAGCACAACCGAATATGGTCTTCTTCTAACCTTTTCGGTAAGTTGACCTGCTTCATCAAAGCCGATATATCCCGGAGGAGCGCCTACCATCTTAGCAACCGAATGCTTTTCCATGTATTCGCTCATATCTATTCTAATAATGCTATCTTCACTGCCGAAAACGGTTTCTGCAAGTGCCTTGCAAAGCTCGGTTTTACCAACACCTGTAGGACCTACGAAAATGAACGAGCCAACCGGTCTATTTGGGTCTTTCAAGCCTGCCCTTGCCCTTCTTATTGCATCGGAAACAGCACGAACTGCGTTTTCTTGACCGATAACCCTTTGGTGAAGTGTGCTTTCTAAGTCTAATAATTTTTGTGCTTCAGTTTGGGTTAGTTTTACAACAGGCACACCTGTCCAATTGCTTACAATCTTTGCAATGTCATCAGGTGTAATCATAAGTTTTTCTCTATTTACTGCTGTTTTTGATGCCTTTGCACGAATTTCATCAATTTCACGATTTACCCTTTCGATATCTTTATTTATTCTAATGGCTTTTTCAAGGTCGTCAATCTTTTTTGCTTGATTTTTTTGTGCAATTAATGCATTTAATTCTGCTTCTTTTTGTTTTGCTTCTATTGGCGAATTATAACTATCAAGCCTTACCCTTGATGCCGCTTCATCGATTAAATCTATCGCCTTGTCTGGCAAAAACCTATCCGTGATATATCTATCAGAAAGGGTAACTGCCGACAAAATTGCTTGGTCTGGAATACTAACGCCGTGGTGAGATTCGTATTTATCCCTAAGCCCCTTTAATATCTCAACGGCTTCTTCGGTTGTTGGGGCTTCCACCATTATCGTTTGGAAACGACGCTCTAACGCCGCATCTTTTTCTATATATTTTCTATATTCATCAATAGTGGTTGCACCTATCGTTTGAAGTTCGCCACGAGATAGCATTGGCTTTAAGATGTTTGCCGCATCCATATTGCCTTCACCCGTGCTTCCTGCACCTACGATATTGTGAATTTCATCGATAAATAACACTATGTTACCATTTTGTTTAACCGAATCTATTGCCTTTTTAAGCCTTTCTTCAAAGTCACCACGATATCTTGCGCCAGCAAGCATACCTGCAAGGTCTAAAGAAAACACTATCTTATCTGCCAAGATTTCTGGCACGTTACCTTTAACTATTGCTTGTGCTAGCCCTTCGACAACGGCGCTTTTACCAACGCCCGGCTCACCGATAAGAAGTGGATTGTTCTTTGTTCTTCTTGATAATATTTGAATAACCCTGTCAATTTCTTCCTTTCTGCCTATAACAGGGTCTAATTTGCCTTCTAGGGCAAGTTTATTAAAGTTTGTGCCAAATTTAGCAAGTTCGCCTAAATCATCTTTTGCAACCGAACTTGCACCTGCATACATTTTTTCTCTATTGTTTGCATTTGCCGACCTAATAGAATCGCCATATTCAATTTGGTCTTCATCTTCCACTTCGTTTGGAATATCAGCAAAAATAGAAGATACGAGTTCATTTGTCATCTTGTCGGTATCAACCCTAAGATGCCTTAAAATTGTAACGGCTAAACAGTCGGTTTGCATAAGTAGTGCAAGCAAAAGGTGTTCTGTTCCCACATACCCTGCGTGTGCTTTTAGCGAAATTTGCGTTGCGTTTTCAAAAAGCATTTTTGTTCTTGCCGTGAACATATTGCCTGAGATTATATAATCTTTTTGTATGCTCTTTTTATAATACATTAAATATCTATCAATATCGACACCTGCTTCCCTTAAAATAGCCGATGCCCTGCCATCAGTGACAGAAAGCAGACCAAACAAAATATGTTCACTGCCGATATACATACAACTGGTTTTTTTAGCAAGTGCCGTTGCCATATCAATTACTTCATTTACATTTCTTGAAAATGCTTCGTAATACATATTTACTCCTTAATTTTTGATAATGCCGTGCCCACAATCTCTGCTCTAAACAAATCTCTGTTTTGATTAGAAAGTTTCTTTCCGTGTGTTTCGCACAAACTTGCTGGGCGAACTTTTATAATAAGGTCATCAATCTCTGCTATGTTAGAAATTTCTATCATACCTAGCATTGCACCGAGTTTTACCCTTGATATATGCGACAAAAACTCGCTATAACTAAGCAATTTCGCATTTGTTAAAACACCATAAGATTTATGAGCCTTGTCCATTACCGAAAGTTCGTTTCTTACATAAAGTCTTTGCATTTCATCTCGTTCTGCCCTACATATTTGCAAAACAGTTTGCTCTACTTGAGACAAAATTTCTTCTTCACTTATACCCAAGGTTATTTCGTTGCTTATTTGATACATAAAGCCTTCAGCATCACTGCCTTCGCCATATAACCCCCTAACGGTTAAGCCAAGTTTTCTTGTTTCTTGTATAAGAGCACCTATCTTGCCACTTTCTGTTAG
>JAZOMM010000014.1:0-9082 GCA_045653965.1 Christensenellaceae bacterium
GCAAACACCTTGCAAGAACTTTTGATGAGTGCAGAATACATTATGGCAGAAGGAAATAATAAGGTTATTCTTTGTGAAAGGGGAATTAGAACTTTTGAAACTATGACAAGAAACACCCTTGACCTTTCGGCAATTCCTGCACTAAAAGAAAAAACGCATTTACCTATTATCGTTGACCCAAGCCACTCTACAGGCGTTTCAAAATTCGTTCCATCGATGTCGCTTGCATCTGTTGGCGCAGGGGCAGACGGACTTATAATAGAAGTTCACAACAACCCTAAAAAAGCGTGGTGTGACGGCGCTCAGTCACTTGACTTAGAGCAATTCGATAATTTAATGATAAAGATTAAAAAGATGCTTAGCATTGTTGATAAAGTTTATGATGGTGAATAAATGAATATAGCAATTATAGGTTTAGGGCTTATAGGTGGTTCGCTTGGAAGGGTGCTTTGTAAAAAAACCGACCACAAAGTTTTTGCAAGCGATATAGATGCCAAAGCAATGAGTTTAGGAAGGCTCTTATCGGCATATCATAAGCCGTTAACAAAAGAAAATATAGGGCAAATGGATTTGGTTATATTTTCGCTCTATCCACAAGCATTAAAACAAAGTTTAGAAGAAATGTGCCCTTTGCTAAAAAAGGGCGCAATCGTTATGGATTGCTGTGGCAACAAAAGAAAAGTGGCACGCCAAATGCAAACGTTAAGCCAAAAATATCCACACTTAGAGTTTATAAGTTCGCACCCTATGGCAGGCAGAGAGTTTTCTGGTGTGTCGCACTCAACGGCAAGTTTGTTTGATAGAGCGTCTATGATTTTAGTGCCTGTTAAAGTAAGTTTAAAAACAACTCAAAGCATAAAAGAGTTTTCGCTTTCGCTCGGCTTTAACAGTGTGGTTATCACCACGGCAAAAGAGCACGATAGAATTATTGCATATACATCACAACTTGCTCACCTTGTTTCAAGTTCATATATGAAAAGCCCAACGGCAACGAGTTTTATGGGCTTTTCGGCAGGAAGTTTTAGGGATATGACAAGGGTTGCAAGGCTTTCGCCTGAAATGTGGTCGCAACTAACCATTGAAAATGCAGATTTTTTGGTGGAAGAAATCGATAATATTATAAAAAGTTTAACCGAATATAAAAACGCACTTAAAAATGCTGATAAACAGCAAATGAAAGAACTTCTTGCCGATGGCAACGAGAAAAAACTTTTATCTGAAAAGATGAGAAGAAGTAAAATTAATGAAGAGTAGGAATTATGAGAGTAATAACAGTAAACGCATCAAAAAGTTATGATATTTTAGTAGGAAGTGGACTAATAGATATTATTGGTGGCATTATGTCGCAAACATTTGAGCCTTGCAAGGTGGCAGTGATAACAGATGACATCGTTGATGAAATTTATGGTGAAAGCGTTGTATGGTCGCTTGAAGAAAGTGGTTATGATGTAAGAAAATTCGTTTTTAAGAACGGCGAAAAAAGTAAAAATATAAACACCTTTAATGATATCCAAAACTTTTTGGCAACGAACGAACTTTCAAGAAAGGATATTGTTTTGGCACTCGGTGGTGGAGTTGTGGGGGATATTGCAGGCTTTTCGGCAAGCACATACCTTAGGGGCATAAACTACGTTCAAGTTCCAACAACCATTTTAGCGCAAATAGATTCGTCTGTTGGTGGAAAAACGGCAATAGACCTTGAATGTGGAAAAAACCTAGTTGGTGCATTTCATCAGCCATCTCTCGTAGTTTGCGATATAGAAGCCCTTTCGACTTTAACCGATGAAGTTATCGAAGACGGGCTTGGCGAAGGCGCTAAGTATGCACTCTTAGATAAAAGGGTGTTTATGCACATCTTAAATAAAAACTTTGACCTAGAAACCTTTGTAAGTTTATGCATTGAATATAAAAAGCAAATCGTTGAGGGCGATGAGTTTGAAAGTGGCAACCGAAAACTTCTTAACTTAGGTCATACGATAGGTCATGCAATAGAAAAACTTTCTGGCTATACTATTTCGCACGGAAAAGCCGTTGCAATCGGGTTAGATTATATTTTATCTGCATCGGTAAAGCAAGGCAAAATCACAAGTGAAGATTATGAGAAAATTAAGGTGGTGTTATCACACTTAACTAAAAATGTTGATAAGTCGCTTTGTCCGTTTGACATAAAAGACATTGTAGAGTGCATGGTTTATGACAAAAAAAGAGATGGGGATAGCATTAGCCTTGTCGTTTATAACGGTTTAGGTAATTGCGAGATAGAAAATATAAAACTAAACGACCTTTTGGGGTATTTTCAATGAATATAAAGGTTGAAAAATCTAAAACAAGTGGCGTAGTAGAAGCCATTGCATCTAAATCTTTTGCGCATAGAATTTTAATTTGCGATTTTTTGGCAGGCAATAATTTAAGAAAAGAGTTTAACGGCTTTTGCTCAAAAGACATTTTGGCAACATTTAACTCTTTAACCGATATAAAAGGTGGAAAAAGGGTTTTAGATTGCGATGAATCTGGCTCAACTTTAAGATTTTTGCTTCCACTTTGCGCAAGCCTTGGTGGAGAGTTCACCTTTTTAGGCAGGGGCAGGTTACTTTCTCGCCCAAACACCGAACTTTTAAATTCTCTTTCAAAAAACGGCATATCGTTTGAAGAAAATGCCGATAGCATTAAAATTTGGGGCAAGTTAAATAGTGGCGAGTTTGAAATAAGGGGAGATATAAGTTCGCAATATGTTTCGGGACTTATTATGGCACTTGCAACATTAGATAATGATAGCAAAATTATTTTAACTTCTCCACTTGCATCAAAGCCTTATGTTGATATAACCTTAAGTGTGCTTGATAGTTATGGCGTAAAAGTTGAAAGCACCGATTATGGATATTTTATAAAAGGTGGTCAAAAATTTAGTGGCAGTTTAAGTGCAGAGGGCGACTGGTCTAACATGGCTTTTTTCTTGGTGCTCGGTGCTATAAACGATGGCATAACGGTTAGTGGCTTAAACCTTGACAGCGTTCAAGGGGATAAAAAGATATTAGATATCTTAAAAAGTGCAAACGCAAAAGTTTGCGTTGATGATAAAGGCATAACAATTAGCAAAAGTCAGTTAAACGGATATGTAATGGATGCAAACGACTGCCCAGACTTAGTGCCAATTTGTGCAGTTTTGGGTGCAGTTGCAAGTGGCAAGACAATTATAAACAATATAGAAAGATTAAGAATAAAAGAAAGCGATAGGGTGTTTTCCACAATAGAAATGCTAAAATCTTTTGGCATTATGGCAGAAGAAAAAGATAATTCGATTATAATTTATGGTGGAAAGGCAAAAGGTGGGGCTGTTAGTTCGTTTAACGACCACCGAATTGTTATGGCAAGTGCAGTTTTGGGTGCAGTTGCTTGTGGAGAAAGTAAAATTTTAGATGCTGGGGCTGTTAATAAATCCTATCCAACATTTTTTGATGACTTTAATAGCGTAGGGGGAAAAGCAAGTGAACTATAAAGAAAGTTCTATCTTTAACGGAAGAAAACTAAAAATTGAAATTTTTGGCGCTTCACACTCAGATGAGATTGGCGTTATAGTAAACGGCTTTAAGAAAGAAAAGGTCTGCCAAAGAAAATTGCAAAAATTCGTTGATAGAAGAAAGGCTAAAAACTCGGCTTATTCCACAAAACGACTAGAGCAAGACAAAATTATTATAGAAAGTGGCAGAACTAACGGGTTTTTGGGTGGCGAGTTTAAGGCAGTTATTAAAAACACCAACCAAAACAGCAAAGACTATTCTAACCTAATAGTCACCCCACGCCCATCGCACGCAGACTTTGTTGCTTGGCAAAAGTATGGCGCAAAGTTTGACTATCGTGGGGGTGGCAAGTTTTCAGGCAGGCTCACTGCACCTATGTGCATTGCAGGGGGGCTTTGTAAACAAATTTTAGAAAAAAAAGGCATAACTATAAATGCTTATATCTCGCAAATAGGTTTAGTTAAGGGCGCAAGTTATAAAGATACCGACATAGAGAAAATAGACCTAAACGATTTAGACAATGAATTTCCACTTTTAGATGATACTAAAAAAGAACAAATGATGCTAGAAATAGAAAGTGCAAGAAATGATTTAGATTCTGTCGGTGGAGTGATAGAGTGCGTTATAAAGGGCGTGCCTATCGGTGCTGGCGAGTATATGTTTGATAGTTTAGAAAGTGTTATATCAGGGCTTGCATTTGCCGTTCCAGCAGTTAAGGGCATAGAGTTTGGCTCTGGCTTTGACCTTGCCGAAATGAAAGGAAGCACGGCAAACGACCCATTTTATTATGATGGCGATAAGGTTAAAACAAAAACCAACAACAATGGTGGCATAAACGGTGGCATGGCAAACGGAATGCCAATAACGTTTAGGGTTGTTATTAAGCCAACGCCATCTATTTTAAAAGAACAAGATACGATAAATATTAAGACTAAAGAGAACACCAAGATTAAAATAGAAGGTAGGCACGATGCTTGTATTGTTCCAAGGGCAGTACCTGTAATTGAAGCGATATCAGCCATTGCGATTTATGATAGCCTATAGGAGAAGAATATGGAACTAAATGAGATAAGAGAGAAGATAGACATTGTCGATGACAAAATTTCCAAACTTTATGCAGAGCGTATGGAACTTATTAAAGAAGTTAGCGTGGCAAAAGCAAAGTCTGGAAAGGCAGTTAACGACCCTGATAGAGAAAAGAAAATTCTTTTAAGAGTTTCGGAAAACATCGATGAAGATAAACAAGTTTTCTTAAAAAGAGTTTTTGAAACAATTTTTGAAACGAGCAAGGCTTATCAAACTATTAGCGTAGAGCACCAATCTGAAGTGGGTGATAAAATTAAAAAGGCTTTAGAAAAAGGGGAACATAAATTCCCTGTTAAAGCAAAGGTTGCTTGTCAAGGTGTGGCTGGCGCTTATTCTGGCATTGCTGCAGATAAACTTTTTGAACTTGCAGATGTGACCTACTTTAAGAATTTTGACGGCGTTTTTGGGGCTGTTGAAAAAGGCTTTTGTAAGTATGGCGTTTTACCTATTGAAAATAGTTCGGCAGGCTCGGTTAATCAAGTTTATGACCTTATGAAAGAGCATAAGTTTTATATAGTAAAGAGCGTTCGCCTTCCTGTTTTGCATAATTTGGTTGTTAATAAAGATACCAAAAAAGAAGATATAAAAGAAATTTATTCGCACGAGCAAGCACTTTCTCAATGCAAAAAATATCTCGAACAATTCAAAAATGCAACCATTATCGCTTGCCCAAACACTGCTTTAGCAGCACGCACTGTGGCTGAGAGTGGAAGAAAGGATATCGCTGCGATTTCTTCAAGAGAATGTGCTGAACTTTACGGCTTAAAACTACTTGAGACCAACGTGCAAGATAGCGACAATAACTACACTCGCTTTATTCTTATTGCAAAGGACTTAGAGTTTTATCAAGGCTCAAATAAAATAAGCATTATGACAACCCTTCCACAAAACTCTCCGGGAAGTCTTAATAAACTATTATCAAAGTTTTCTAACCTTGGAATAAATTTAACCAAACTTGAATCTCGCCCAATAGTTGGCTCAAGTTTTGAGTTTATGTTTTATTTTGACTTTAATTGCGATATCAAAGATAAAGCAGTGCAAAATTTACTTTGCGAACTAGATAATTCAACCGAGCAATTTACATTTCTCGGTGCTTATGGAGAAACAGTTTAATTATGCAAAAATTTGCTCTTATCGGCAAAACTTTAAAACACAGTTATTCTAAAAAAATCCACGCATTACTTGGCAGTTATAACTATGACCTAGTTGAACTTGAGAGTGGCGAGTTAAAAGATTTTGTTTTAACAAAAGAATATAAGGGTTTTAACGTTACTATACCATATAAAAAAGAAATAATTCCCTTTTTAGATGAGGTTGATGAAAGGGCTAAAAAAATCGGCGCAGTAAACACTGTCGTTTGCAAAAATGGCAAACTTTGTGGTTATAACACCGATTTTGATGGCATGGTTTATGCACTAAATAGCGCAAAAATTGATATAAAAGGTAAAACCGTTTTAATTTTAGGTAGTGGTGGAACTTCTAACACGGCAAGGGCAGTTGCTGAATTTTTGGGCGCAAAAGAAATAAAAATTTTATCTCGCTCAGGCGAAATTAATTATCAAAACTATTTTGAAAGGGCAAAAGAAAGCCAAATAATTATCAACACAACGCCTGTTGGAATGTATCCTGATAATTATTCTTGTTTAATTGACCTAAATCATTTTAAGAATTTAGAAGGCGTTTTAGATGTCGTGTATAACCCAGCGATGACAATGCTTTTAAGTCAGGCAAAAGAAAAGGGGATAAAATGCACAAACGGACTTCCTATGCTCGTTGCTCAAGCAAAGTTTGCAAGTGAACTATTTTTAGATAATAAACTTGATGACAATTTAACACAAAGCATTATAAACAAGTTAAATAAAGAAAGTCAAAACTTAATTTTAATAGGTATGGCAGGCTGTGGAAAAACAACCATAGGAAAAATGGCCACCGACCTTTTAGGAAAAGAATTTATAGATACAGATGCTATTATTGAGCAAAAGGCAGGAAAAACAATCCCTCAAATTTTTGCTGAGTGTGGCGAAGAATATTTTAGAAAGTTAGAAAGCGAAGTTTTAAGTGAAGTAGGCAAACTTTCAAATAAGGTCATCTCAACAGGTGGTGGAGTGGTGACAAAAGAAGAAAACTATTTTTCACTTAAACAAAACGGAACTATCCTTTGGATAAAAAGGGACGTTGAACTTTTAGCGAGCGATAATAGGCCACTTTCTAAGGATAGAGACACGATAAAAAATCTTTACGAAAAGAGAAAAGAAAGTTACACTCGCTTTGCTGACGGCGAAGTTTCAAACAATGACAGTTTGCAAAGTGCTATAAATAAGGTGGTGAATTTTTATGAAAATTTTAGTAATTAACGGACCAAACATAAATATGCTTGGCATAAGAGAAAAAGAAATTTATGGTGATAAAAGTTATAATGCACTTATCAAACTTATCAAAAAAAGTGCAAAAGAAAAGGGGCTTAAGGTAACTTGTTTTCAGTCTAACTATGAAGGCGCAATAGTTGCTAAAATTCAAAAAGCATATAAAAAGTTTGATGGCATTATTATTAATCCTGCAGGTTATACCCACACTAGCGTTGCCATTTTAGATGCATTAAAGGCAGTTAATATCCCAACCATTGAAGTGCATATTTCAGCCGTTGATAGTAGAGAAGATTTTAGGAAAATTTCTTTTGTTCGTGAGTTTGCTTTTGCAACTATTTCGGGAAAAGGGTTTGACGGATATATTGAAGCAATGGATAAAATAATTGAAAAATTAAATTAAAAACAAAAAAAGACCTTCTAAAAATGTTATGCTATTTAGAAGGTCTTTTATTATAATTTGGTTTATAAAAGGTTATTTGCTTTGACCTAGTTTTTTAATTTCGTTGATAAAACTCTTTGATGAAAATAAAACTAAGCCAACAACTACAACGAGTGCGATGTCGATAAATACATAAGTGTTATAAATTGCACTAAAAGTAAAGAAATTAGCATTGCCTGCATCGGCAGCGTAAGCACCGAAAGCGAACACGCCAGAAATAACGTGTGCAATATATCTAAACAAGCCAACGAGTATAGCACTGATTGTGAATTTTAATCTTGGCGAGTTGTTTAAAACATTTAGGTCGGTAAGAAGTCCAGCAAAAGTAATCATTGAAAATGCTATTGGATAGTCAAGCAAGAATTGACCTGGGTGAACGATAAATGGGTCTTGGATTGCTTGTAAAAGTCCATAAATAAAACCAACGATTAAACCTTTCTTCATGCCATAAATAAAACTGAACAAACAGATAGGCAAGAAAGAAACTAAAGTGATTGAGCCACCTTGTAGCCATGCTGCTTCAAACTTAACGTATGAAAGAACAAAAGAAAGTGCAATAGAAACACCTGCCATGGCAATTGCTCTAGCATCGAAAGAAGTTTTGTTTTTTCTGCCAACGATAAGAGAAACTGCAACGACAACTATAACTAAAAGTGCAGAAAGGATATAAAGAACAGGTGAGTTTAGTTTTCCATAGTCGCCCGTATAGTATCCATCGCCTAAAATGTTTTTAGAATAGAAAATTGCAATTAGAACTATTGTTGTAACAAGAGCCACGCCACAAACAATTAGTGTGATAAGGCTAGTCTTTTTGAAAAGGGCAGGTTTCTTTTTAGAGATTATAAATAATATAATCATGCTAGCAAGAGATAAAACAAGTGTAACGAGAACGGGTATAAACACAAAAGGAATAATTTTTTGGCTTACCCAATTTCCTTCTAGATAACCCTTGCTAAATTTTTTAGCCATTTCTAATGAAACGAGAACTATTCCCATAACAATGGCATAAAAAACAGCAACGCCTCCCACGGTTTTAACAAGTTCAGACTTAGAAAAAGATTCTTTCTTGCTAAAAAAGATAATGATGAGTGATAAAATCATCGCACCGATAACGCCTATGCTAATCCACTTAGCAATAGGTTCAAGCGTGTCAAAAAAGTAGTTTGACATTAAATTGTTTAACATTTTGTCTCCTTCTATTCGCTAAAAGTATAAGTGAAAATATTGCCTATAAAACAAAAAACACTTCCTATGGAAGCGTTTTCTTTGATAACAATCTCTTGCTTTCCCTTCAAGCATAACCTTGCGGGTTCAAATGGTGTAATCTCAGCCTAACGGCACCCATAGCGAATATTAAAAATTTTTAGTAAAATTATATTAACACTTTTATTTTATTGCGTCAAGTAAAAATATATGATAAAATGTAAATCCTATAAAAATTTAAGGGAGAAAATAAAATGTCAAAGTTTTTTGCTTTTTTAAGCCGTATGAAATATATTAAACGCTGGTCGCTTATGCGCTCGGTTAGGGAAGAGAACATTATGGAGCACAGCCAACAAGTTGCCGTTATCGCGCACGCGCTCGCGTTAATAAACAATAAAATTATGGGCGGTTGCATTGACGTTAACAAGGTGGTGTTGCTTGCTCAATATCACGAAGTAGGCGAAGTTATC
>JAZOMM010000015.1:0-2789 GCA_045653965.1 Christensenellaceae bacterium
GTTGTTTTCTAAGCCCAACTTCTTTATGAGTTTTTTATATTTTTTCTCATGAGCGCCACGGCCAACCATATAGAACACAAAGTTATCGTTAATCTTTTTGAGTTCTTCTAAAACACTTAAAGAAAAACCTAAGTTTTTATAGTTAATTATCATTCCAACATACAAAAGTGTGAACTTTTGATTTGGCGTTTTAATAATCTCTTTCTTTTGCTTTGGGTCATTACCATTGCGAATTATAGTAACAGGCTTTTTAAGACCATAAGAATTGAGTTCGGGAATCATTGAATTAGAAACCGAAGTGACTATATCGGCCTTGTTTGCCCTTTTCATAATTCTGTTTAGCAAAAATTTAACTAATGGTGGAAATTTTGCAACTTGGTCAAAACAATACTTGAACTTTGTGTGCACAGTGCATACGACAGGCAAGTTATTCTTCTTGGCATATTTATTTGCAAAGCCAGCCATCATGCCTAAAGTATGAGCGTGCAATACTTCTGGCTTAAACTCATCAAGTGCCTTTTCAACTCTCTTTCCAACCCCTGGAAGTGCCCAACACTCGTTTTTGCTAACCTTTATACTTCTTGACCTTACTACCTTGAAAGGCAACCCTTCATCATTATAATATTTATGATAATTTGGTGCAACAACCATAACTTGATGGTCTTTTGACAGTTCAGTAGCAAGTTTTAAAACAACGTTTTCAGTCCCACCAATGCCTGGAAGAAAACTGTCTGTAAATAGCGCAATTCTCAAATGAAATTTCTCCTTTGTCAATATCCATATTGTAATATATATTACAAAATATGTCAAGTTCATTTATTGTTCTTTTTATAATTTAGTGGTTAGGCTTGACTTTTTAACTCTTTTACTTTATAATACTTACATTATGGCAAGAAAAAAGATTGACACTTCTGTTGTTAAAAAAATAGAAGTTGACCAAAAAACTAAACGTCCTAAAGTTGTTGAAGTTCCTGAAACAGAATTTCTTAATCAACCTATTGAAAAAGCCGACTTCGTTGAATCTAAGTCTACCAAAAAGGCAAGAAAACAAGAAGCAGTTGAAAAAGTTTTAGGTATCAAGCAAGACGAACAAAATATCGACAAAAGACAAAAGGTGTTTAAGCGTTTAACCACTATTGTTTTTATCGTGTTCATGGTGGGCGTTCTTGCTTACACTGCTTATAAAGATTTTTTTGTAAACAAAAACTATCCTTCTTTACCTGAGTTAAAAGCAATTTTTAGAGAAGGTTGGCTATTTTTTATCATTGCACTTCTTTCTTTTTGCTTGGCATTTTTCTTTAAGGGACTTAAAAACGTTTTAATGTGCAAGTCTATGACGGGAAAGGCACATTTTATTACTTGTATGGAAACGGGTATTATCGGCACATATTATAACAACGTAACCCCACTTGCTGTTGGTGGACAACCTTTTGAAATTTATCACCTTTCAAAGCACGGCGTTCATGGTGGCGTTGCATCTTCAATACCGATTGCATCGTTTTTCTTAAACCAACTTGCTTTCGTTATTTTGGGCATACTCTCACTAACTTTACTTAGTGGTAATTTGTTTGGTGCACCTAGCGAAATTCTAAGTGTTTATCCACCAGCCTTTTATTCACTTACAGTTATTGGGCTATGTTGTTGCTTGTTTGTGCCTTCGCTTGTAATACTATTCTCAATGCTACCACGTGTGGGTGCAAAACTTGTATATTTTGTTATTAGACTTGGCACAAAACTTCGCATTGTTAAAAACCCAGAACAAACCTTGCAAAAAACTATTAAAACGGTTGTTCACAACTCACACTGCTTAAAAAAGATTGCATCTAGACCTTTGCTTTTCTTAGGACTATTTTTATTGAGTTTCTTAGAAAATATTGCAAACACTTCTATCGCATTTTTCGTGCTTAAGGGTTTTGGTTTAGATTTAGGGCTTTCATTTATTTCAGAGTGGATTATAATTTGTTCCATTTGCTTTATATTATTTGCATCAATAACATTTATTCCAACCCCAGGTAACTCTGGTGCTGCTGACCTATCCTTCTTCTTGCTTTTTGAAGCAGTTCTATTTGCTGGACTTGCCTTCCCTGCAATGCTTGTTTGGAGACTTTTCAGTTTTTATAGCACGATAATTGTTGGCTTTACTTTTGCAACCTTAAAGAAAAAGTCGGATTTGAAAAAAGCAAAATTCCCTATAGAAGAAGTGATAGAGCAACCTACTTTATCTAAAAAAGAAGAAGAACTTTATCAAAAAATTACCGACAACAACACTAAAGACTTAAAATAGATTTTTATAAAAATAAAAAGCCACTAACCGTTTTGGTTAGTGGCTTTAGTTTTTGTTATTCTTCTATTTCGTTTATCTTATCGAAAAGTTCCATTGCGTTTTTAACTGCAATATCCATGTTTATATACTTATAGTTTGCAAGTCTGCCAAGCAAATATAGGTTTTTATATTTTTGAGCATATTCCTTATATTGTTCATAATGAGCAATATTTTTCTTGATAGGAATTGGATAGTATGGAATATTCTTTCCCTTCTTAAATGGCTTGCTATATTCTTTTACTATAACAGTGTTCTCTTTTTCTTCACAAGTGAATTTTGTAAACTCTGATATTCTTGTATATTTATGAGAAGTTGTATAGTTTACAACAGCAGATGGTTGATAAGATGGTTTTTTAATTGTTTCAAACTTAAACTTAAGACTTCTATAAGGCAAAACACCAAACTTATAATCAAAAAGTTCATCAACGCAACCTGTGTAAATAAGCATACCATCAAGTTCTTTATC
>JAZOMM010000016.1:0-15158 GCA_045653965.1 Christensenellaceae bacterium
AAAAAACATTATTGAAAATATAGCGAAATTAACTGAAATTATGTCACCCATAATACTGACATTGATGGTTGCATCTGGGGGAAGTGTTTCTGCATCTGTTTATAAGCCCGTTGTTGCATTTCTTTCTAACGGAGTGGTTAGTGTTTTTTTATATGTAATTATGCCTTTAGTTGGCATAATGTTAATTTTTAATATCATTACAAGTTTTTCAATTACTATAAAGTTTGATAAATATATTGCATTTGCATCTAGTATAGTAAAATGGATTATTGGACTAATGATAACTATTTTTACTGTATTTTTATCCGTTCAAGGAATTACTAGTGCTACTTTTGACGGAATATCGATTAAAGCAACTAAATACGCTATATCTAACTCTGTGCCACTTATAGGTGGATTTATTAGAGATGGCTTTGACCTAGTTGTCGCAGGAAGTGTGATAATTAAAAATGTTATGGGAATTACGGGCGTTTTTGCACTTATTTATATAATTTTATCGCCAATTTTACAAATTGTTGCCTTTTCTTTAATGTTAAAACTTGTATCTGCAATACTTCAACCAATAGCAGATAATAAAGTAATTTCATTTTGTGATGGAATGTCAAAGTGTGTAACTTATTTAACTGTAACGCTAATTTCAGTTGGTTTTATGTTGTTTATAACAATACTACTTATAACTTTTTCTGCAAATGCATTTATTTAATATGAAAGATTGGATAATAAGTATTGTATCTGTTATTTTAATAACGAGCGTAGTTTGTATGATATTGCCACAAGATAAAATGGGTAAATATATAAAAGGTATTTTTTCTTTACTTACCGTACTTGTTGTAATAAAGCCTATTTTATATATTAAAAATACAGAAATTGATTATCAAAAAATTTTAAGTTCAGATAATATTATTTATCAAGACAATTTTTTGGACTATATAAACAATAAAAGAGTGGAAGAATATGAGAAAAATTGTCTTAAAATCATTAGCGAAATTGGTGTTGATAATGCAATTATAAAAATAGATTATGTTAATGACGAAAATAAAGGTTTACAAATTAATTTTGTTAAAATAAATTTGCAAAATTCAGTTATTATTTCAAATAAAGAACATATAAATATTAAAGAAGAGATAATTACTGATATTGCATCATATTTAGGAATAAACAAAAATATGGTGGTTATATATGAGTGAAATAGGTAAAAAAAACTATATTTTTACACTTTTTGAGAAGATTAGAGCAAATAAAAAAATTCAATGCATAATTATCTCGGTGTTTTTGATAATAATTGTTTGCATATTCTTATTTGGCTATACCGAAAAAGATGACAGTAAAGTAGTAAAAAGTGACCCAATTAGCAGTTATGTTACAAATCTTGAACTAAAACTTTCTAATGTTTTAAGCAATGTTTCTGGCGCTGGCAAAGTATCCGTTGTTATATCTATCGAATCTGGTATGGAAACGGTTTTAGCAATGCAAACAACAACAAAAGAAAGTGCAGGTGGGCAAGTTGAAACCCAAACTTCGCCAATAATTATCAATGGAAAAACGGTTGTTATAAAAGAACTTTATCCAAAAGTAAAAGGTGTTTTAATAGTCGCTGAAGGTGCAAAAAATATTAGTGTTATGAGCAAATTACAACAAGCAACAATGTCGCTTTTTGACATAGAAATAAATCAAATAGAAATTTTAACAATGAAATAAGGAGATTAAATTATGAGCAAAAAAAGAAAAATTATTGTACTATCTTGCATGATAGCACTACTAGCAATTACTGCAGTGTTTAACTTTGTTTTGACAACGGGTACGGTAGATGTTGACCAATCAATGGTTGTAAGTTCGGCTAATTATTTTGCACAGTATAGGTCGGAGAGAATTACAACTAGAAACGAAGAGTTGTTGCAATTAGATGCAATTATCGCAAATGCTGGAGAGAATAGTGAAGAAAAGGCCAATGCATTAGCAATGAAAATTGAACTTACCGAACTAACTGAAAAGGAATTGTTGCTTGAAAGTTTAATTAAAGCCTATGGTTTTGAAGATGCAGTTGTTGTAATAGGTCTTGAATCGCAAAACGTTAATGTTATAGCAAAATCGCCATCACTAACTACTGATGATGCAATTCTAATTTACTCAATTGTGCAAGAAGAAGCAAATGTTTCGCCTGAAAACGTAAAAATTATACCAATTTTATAAAAAACACTATGCAAAACTAAATTTTTGTGGTACAATAAATATAAAATATTTATTAGAGGATTTTTATGGCTCGTTTTAAGAAAGTACCACCGGTACACGAAAGTAAAGTTATATATTATGATGGCATTATTGATGGCATTGTTTTACTTGCAATAAAAGAAATACCTTATATTGAACTAGATGCTAAAGATGCCAATAGTTTAACTCGAAATAATGCAATCAAAGTAAAAAGGACGCAAGACGGAATTCATATTGATGTGACTGTTAAAATTCATTACTCTCAAAATGTTTCTGATATGGCATTTAAGATTCAAGAATCTATTCGCCATAACGTTGAAGCGATGACCGAATATCATGTTTCAAGTGTTAACGTGTATATTTCTGGTGTGAACTTTGAAGATAAAAATGAAGAATCTAAAAAAACGACTTTAGAATCTAACGAACTCGCTGATTCTAGCGATACTAAAGATAACAAATAGGAAGAATTACATATGAGAACTTATGCTAGAGAATGTGTTTTTAAATATATATTTGCACGGCTCTTCAATCCGAGTGATGAAGGGCTTTTTGCTGTTTTATGCAAAGAATTAAGTGCCGATGATAAACTTTTTGCTGATAATTTGCTTAAAGCCGTTGATGATAATCAAGATAAATATCTTGAAAGTATGGAAAGGCTTAGCATTGGCTTCAATTTAGACCGTTTACATAGGGCAGATAAGTGTGCGCTTTTAATTGGTATGGCAGAACTTGAAAATTTTAAGGAAACGCCTGTTGCAGTTGTTATCAATGAAGCAGTTAATATTGTTGCTAAATATTCGACAGAAAGTAGCACTAATTTTGTTAATGGTATACTTGCTGAATTTGCAAAGGAGATTTAAGATATGGCTAAAATTATTGATGGAAAGCAAATTGCGCAAAGCGTAAAAGAACAATTGAAAGACAAGGTTAAGGATTTTTTGGCAAAATATAATCATCAAATTACCTTAGCAGTTATTTTGGTGGGGGAAAACCCAGCATCAAAAGTTTATGTAAAAAATAAAATTACAGCAACTGAGTATGTTGGAATGAAATCACTTTCTTTTCATTTGCCAGAAGACTCTGCTCAAGAAGAAGTTGAAAGTTTGGTTGAAAGTTTGTCAAATGATAATGGCGTTGATGGAATTTTGGTGCAATTACCACTTCCAAAACATTTAGATGAAAATAAAATTTTATCAAAAATACCAGCAAACAAGGATGTAGACGGATTTTTAGCACAAAATGTTGGAAATCTTTTATTAGGACAACCAGCAACTGTTGCTTGTACACCTTTTGGTGTTATTAAGATGCTCAAAAGTCAAAATATTGAACTTAGTGGCAAAAATGCTGTAGTTATTGGCAGAAGTAACATTGTTGGAAAACCAATGGCACTTTTATTATTGCAAGAAAATTGTACGGTTACAATTTGTCATAGTAAAACACAAAACTTAAAAGAAGTGTGCAAAAATGCAGATATTTTAATTGCTGCAATAGGAAAGCCAGAGTTTGTTAAGGCAGATATGGTAAAAGAAGGTGCTGTTGTAATCGATGTTGGTATAAATAGAACGGAAAAAGGACTTGTAGGTGATGTTGATTTTGAACAAGTTAAAGATATAGCATCTTACATTTCGCCTGTCCCTGGTGGTGTTGGTCCAATGACGATTGCAATGCTTCTTGAAAATACATATTTATGCGCATTAAGGAGATTTGATGCTTAACTATAATGCTGAGTATGAAAAATACCTAGATTTTTTTGGTCAACAATTAAATATTGCATTAAAATCTTTTGGTTCTATTCCTAAAAATTTGGCTGAGCCAATGACTTATGCTGTTATAGATGGTGGAAAAAGGGTTAGGCCTGTTTTGCTTTTTGCAACAGCAGAAATGCTTGGGCTTAGTCTTGATGAAGTTAAGGAATTTGCCGTTGCGATAGAGTGTATACATTCTTATTCATTAGTTCACGATGATCTTCCAGCAATGGATAATGATGACTATAGAAGGGGAAAGTTATCAACCCATAAAAAGTTTGGTGAAGCGTATGGAATACTTGCTGGTGATGGACTTCTAAACTTTGCTTTTGAATATGTATTATCAAAAGACAATTTTAACTCGTTAGATGCAAAAGCGTTAAAACTTTTGGCAGAATATGCTGGAATATCTGGCATGATTGCAGGGCAAGTTTTAGACCTTACAAATGAAAAAAACGATGTTATTAGCGAAGAAATTTTGTATAGCATATACGAAAATAAAACGGCAAAACTTTTGATGTGCCCATTATTGATTAGTTCGATTAAGTCAAATGGAAAATATTATGATGAACTAAAAGAATTGGGCTTAAATATAGGGTATATGTTCCAAATTTCAGACGATATTATGGATGCAGAACAAAGCAGTGAGCACATTGGAAAAACGGCTAATAAAGACCAAATTCAAGACAAACTAACGGCGATTAAAGTGTTTGGAATTAAAGGTGCAAAAGAGCGCAGAGAATATCATTATAATAAATGTTTAGCCTGCCTTGATAAAATGCAAAATGCCGACTTTTTATATCAGTTTGTCAAGAAATTGTATGAGAGAACTAAATAATGCGATTAGATAATTATTTGGTAGAAAAAGGCTATTTTGACTCAAGAACCAAGGCAAAACAAGCAATTGAGCGTGGCGAAATATTTGTTAATAACAAAAAAATAACTAAGTCTGCTTTTGAAATATGCTCAGATAGTAACATTCCGATTGAATATGTTTATGAAAAGAGTTATGTTTCTCTCGGTGGATATAAGTTAGAAAAAGGCTTAAAAGACTTAAATGTTGATGTCTCTAATTTGGTTGTTGCAGATATTGGCGCGAGTACAGGTGGATTTACCGACTGTCTTCTTCAAAATGGTGCAAAAAAAGTGTATGCCGTTGATTTAAATGATAATTTATTGCATCAAAGTTTAAAGCAAGATTCTCGTGTTAGACTCGTTGTTAAAAATGCAAAAGAATTAAAAGTGGAAGATTTTGAAGATGGTATTGATTTTATTGTTGGCGATTTAAGTTTTATCTCAATAACACAAGTGATACCTATTTTATCTAAACTTATTGATAAAAATAAAAAAGCATTGCTTTTAATTAAACCACAGTTTGAAACAGGTGGGTATAAAAAATTTAAGAACGGAATAATAAGAGACGAAAAAATACATAAACAAGTATGCGACAATATTATTGAAGTTTCCAAGTGTTATTCTTTTAATTTTTTAGGTATTACTTCAGCACCAATAAGTCAAGATAAAAACAAAGAATTTTTGATTTTGCTCGAAAAGATTTGATTATGTTAAATAATCAACTGAAAACTAATAAAATTTATGTTAATATAAAATTTTACCAAGAAAGGTGGGAAAATTATGAAAGTTTTAGTATATTACAACAAAGAAAAAGATGCTGGTGGCGTTTGCAAGACCGAACTTATAAATGGGCTTGTAAAACATGGCATTGAATATAAAATTCTTGAAGATAATATGCTTAAAGATTCTATTTCAGCCGATGCGCTTTTTGCTATCGGTGGAGATGGAACGATATTGTGTTTGGCTGAGTTTGCAAATAAAAACTCTATTCCAATTATAGGAATTAATGCTGGAAAACTTGGGTTTTTATGTGAATTTGAAAAAAATGATGTTGAAACTGCAATTATCGGCTTAAAAAATGGCGACCTTATGAAAGATTATAGAACAATGCTTTCGGTTTCTTATAATGATGAAGTTTTTTATGCACTTAACGAAGTTTATATTCAGCGTACATATGATAGGTCGGTTGGCAATACTGTTGCCGAAATTCAAATAGAAATAGATGATTCTTTCGTTTCAAAATATAGTGGCGATGGAACTATTATTAGTTCGCCAACAGGCTCAACTGCATACTCATTTTCATTAGGTGCGCCAATCCTTTCGCCTTATGCAGATGTGTTTACTATGACACCTATTGCTGCGCATGCTTTTAACCAAAGACCTATAGTTTATTCTGATGATTCTGTATGCTATATAAGGGTTTCAGGCAAGGCTCAAGTTGCCGTTTTTGTTGATGGAAGGCTTGTTGAAGACTTAAAACAAAACGATTGTATTAAAGTGTCAAAAGTGGATAAAAAACTGCTTTTCTTACGCAAAAAAGACTATAATTTCTTTAAGAAATTGTGTTATAAATTAAACAGGTCGGCAGAGGCTATAAATAATGATTAAAAATTCAAGGCGTCAAGCAATAATTGATATAATAAAAACTTTTAATATCTCAACTCAGGAAGAATTGACTGAAAAATTAATTGAAAAAGGATTTAATGTTTCTCAGGCTACTATTTCAAGAGATATTAAAGAGTTAAATTTAATTAAGGTTGAGCAAAAGTATACAGTTATAGAAGATTTTAGCGAAAAAATATCTTCTAAACTTGTTAATTTGTTTAAGCAAATAACAATTTCTATTGAAAGTGCAAACAATTTAATTGTACTAAAAACTATTAGTGGAAATGCTAGTGCTGCAGGTATGGCCATAGATGAACTTAAATTTCCACAAATTATAGGCACGGTTGCAGGAGATGACACTTTGCTTATTATAACAAAAACTTCTCAAGATGCAGAGATAGTTGTTAAAGGACTAGAAAAATTATAATATGCTTCAAAAACTCATTATTGAAAACATAGCGCTAATAGATAGTGCTGAAATATGCTTTTCTAATGGACTTAATGTCTTATCGGGCGAAACGGGTGCTGGAAAATCAGTCATCATAGAGTCGCTCAATTTTGTGCTTGGCGCAAAAGCAGATAAGTCGTTGATAAGAAGTGGGCAAAAAGAGTGCTCTGTTATTGCGGAGTTTGATGTTCAAAATAATGATGCAATTATTAATGTTTTTGATGAACTTGAAATTGAAAAAGATGATACGTTATTGATTTCTAGAAAGTTTAATATCGATGGAAAGAGTTCGATTAAAGTTAACGGCAACACTGTAACTGCAAGTATGCTTAGAAAGTTTACGTCAGTTCTCGTTGATGTTCACGGTCAGAGCGAGCACTTTAATTTGCTTAAAGAATCTAATCAACTTGCGCTTTTAGATAATTATGGTGGACAAGAAATTTTAGATATTAAACAAAGTTTGTTTGTTGAATATAATAAATTAAAAGAATTAAACAAAACCTTGCAATCTTTTGGTGGAGATGAGAGTCAAAGATTAATAAGACTTGATATTCTTAACTATCAAATTGATGAAATTGCAAAAGCAAGCCTAGAAGATGGCGAAGATGAAAAACTCTTAGTTATAAAAGAAAAACTTAATAATCAAGAAAGAATTTTTAATGCACTTAATCTTGTTAATCAAAGCATAAGCGATGAAGGTGGCGTAGAAGATATTTTAAGCAGTGCGTCAAAAATGCTTTCAACAATAAGCGATTATGATGAGAATTATTCTAAACTTTATGATAGGTTAGAAGGCGTTTTTGCCGACCTTAGCGATATATCTAATACGGCAAATAGTTTGATGGATAGTTTTGATGTTTGTGAGTATAATCCTTACGAAATTGATAGCAGACTAGATTTAATTAAAGCATTAAAAAGTAAATATGGTGGTAGCATTGCCGAAATTAAAGAGTTTATGGAAAATGCCACTTTAGAAAAAGAAAAATTAGAGAATTTTGCTGAGCAAATTGAACGTTTGGAAAAAGAAAAAACTCAAGTTTCAATTAATATTTTTGAGTTGTATACTAAATTAAATGCCAAAAGGCAACATTATGCACGAATTTTTGAAAATAATATTTTAGATGAACTACAGTCGCTTGGCATGAAAAACGCTCAATTTAAGATAAATTTTGCTAAAACGCCAACGTTTGAAGAATGCTCGTTTAATAGTGCAAATGGTTTTGATATCGTTGAGTTTATGTTTTCAGCAAACTTGGGCGAACCACTTAAGAATTTGTCAATGGTAATAAGTGGTGGTGAGATGAGCAGGTTTATGCTTTCAATAAAAGCACAAACAGCAAGGTTTAGCGATGTTTCAACATTTATTTTCGATGAAATTGATGCTGGTATAAGTGGTAATGTTGCAAGAGTTGTTGCTGAAAAACTTGCAAAAATTTCTTTTGATACTCAAATAATTGCAATTTCGCATTTGCCACAAGTTTCGGCTATGGCTGATAATAACTTGCTTATTGAAAAACATGAAAGTGTGGACAAAACCACGACAACTGTAAAGTCGCTTAGTGATGAAGAAAAAATTTATGAAATAATTAGGCTTGTAGGTGGCGATAAAAATAGCAAAACAGCGCATGAGCATGCTAAAGATTTGATAGATGGTGCAATAAAATATAAAAAATCATTAATAAACAACTAATAAATTGAACGCTCTTATTTAAGAGCGTTTTTAAATTTTAAAAATTAAAATTCCGTCTGCATAACAATATAAATTTTACACACTATATGTTTGGTGGAGTAAATATGAAAGGTAAATTCAAGTTTTTAAGTATTTTAATTGCATTTATAATATGTTTTTCTTTTGGTAGTTATAAAAACGCTTATGCTAGTGAAGAAATATATTTGGGTGGTATGCCGGCTGGCTTTACTCTGTCAACTCGTGGGGCAGAAGTTATAGGTGTGTGCGATGTCGTTTGTGAAAATGGGCTGGTTTCGCCATTGAGAGAAATTGGCGTTGTTGAAGGCGATATAATTTATAAAATAAATGACTTGGAAATAAATAGTGCATTAGATATAAAAAATGCACTTGACAATAAAGAAAGTGCAATAATTGAGTATAATCACTTAGGTCAAACTATTATTAAGCAAGTAAAGGCTGTAAGAGATATAAACGGAAATTATAAGTTAGGTGTTTATATTCGTGATAATATTAGTGGAATAGGCACGATTACTTATGTAAAAGGTAATAAATTTGCTTCACTTGGTCACCCAGTTGTTAACGATAATGGTGGGATAATGAAAATTAGTGGTGGTAAACTATATAATTGTAGTATTTCTGGTTATATTAAAGGTTTAAGGGGGCGTGCTGGCGAATTAAAAGGCGCTTTTATAAGAAATAATCCAATTGCAAGTATAGATAAAAATCTTGATACTGGTGTTTATGGATGTATAACTAAAAATTTCGATACTTCTAATTTAATCAAAGTAGAATTAGGTCAAGCGAAAATGGGTGATGCTTTTATTTATTCGACTATTGATGGGTGTATTCCTAAAAAATATTCAGTATCTATTGTGAAAATTGATGACTATGGTAATAAAAATTTTGTTATTAAAATCAACGATGATGAGTTGCTTTCTAAAACGGGTGGTATAGTTCAAGGTATGAGTGGAAGTCCAATTGTTCAAAATAATAAGTTGGTTGGGGCGATAACTCACGTTTTTATAAACGACCCAACTCGTGGTTTTGGTATTAAAATTGACAATATGATAAATAATTGATAAATTCTAGAAAATTAATATATGATTATGTTAGACATAATGCATAAATTGTTAAATATTACAGAAAATATTTTCGTAAAAGGAGAAATTTTATGAAGAAATTATGTTCTGTAATATTTGTTTTATTGGCCTTTGTTTTATCGGTTGGATATTTGAATGGATTTTACGGTAATAAGGGATTTGCTGATGAATTAGATTTATCTATAAAAAGTAAATCGGCTTATTTAATGGACTATAAAACAAAAACTGTTATATATGAAAAAAATCCGTTAGAGCATTTGCCAATTGCAAGCATGTGTAAGGTTATGACTTTGCTAATTTGCTTTGATGAAATAGAAAAAGGGAATTTATCTTTTGATGAAAAAATTATTATAAGCGAAAATTCTGCTAAAATGGGTGGCTCGCAAGTATTTTTAGAAAAAGATGGCGAATATATTGTGGGTGAACTTATAAAAAGCATAGTTGTAGCATCGGCAAATGATGCATGTGTTGCAATGGCAGAAAGAATTGCTGGAAGTCAAATTAATTTTGTTGACAAAATGAACGAAAAAGCAAGTGAACTTGGCATGAATAATACGGTTTTTGTAAATTGCACAGGGCTTCCTCAAGCAGGTCAATATTCTTGCGCTAAGGATGTTAGCACAATGTTTTCTAAACTCTTAGAACACCAAGATTATTATAGATTTTCAAAGATTTGGACAGATGTTGTAGTTCATCCAAACGATAGAAAAACAGAAATAAGCAATACAAACAAACTTATAAGGTTTTATAAGGGGTGTGATAGTGGAAAAACAGGCTTTACAAACGAAGCAGGGCACTGTTTAACTGCATCTGCAATAAGAAATGATATGAGACTTGTTGGCGTTGTTATTTGTGCATCAAGTAGTAAAGAGCGATTTAGTGACGTTTCTAATATGTTTAATTATGGCTTTGAAAATTTTTGTAATAAAACTATTATCGATAAAGATAAGCCATTAAGTTTAAAGGTTAAAGTAGAAGGTGGCAAAAAGAATAGTTTAAGCATTGTTGCAGAAAGTACAATGTATTTATTTGGCAAGAAAAATGTAAAAAAGAGTGTGGAAATCGAATTTGAACCAAACTCAAAAGTCTGCGCACCTGTTGTTAAAGGACAAAAAGTTGGCGTTTTAAGGGCTTTTGAAGGTGGCAAAGAGATTGGCTCAGTTAACGTTCTTGCAAATGAAACTATTTTAGCAAAAACTTATTTTGATATTATTAAAGATATCATGGATAACTGGAATATTTAACTTTTGTTTTAACTTAAAATCCATGATAAAATAGTAATCTAAAAAAGGTATTTTTAAGGGTAATGCCAAGAAAATTGGTGTTACTCTTTTTTTAGTTTAATGCAAAGGTTTTTGTAATGTATAAACTGTGCTTAATATAGTGATAAAATTTTATTAGAGCATTATAATTGACATTTGTGTATAATATTTGTTAAAATAAAGAAAAACTATAATTTTAGGTGCATTATGAACGAAAGAAAGACACTAAAAATTAATAATTTGGGTCACTTAGAAATAGGTGGGGTTGATGTTCAAACCTTAAAAGAGCAATATGGCACGCCACTTTACGTTATGGACCAAACTTATATTGAAGATATGTGCAAAATCTATGCAGATACGCTAAAAAAGGAATATGGCGATGGTATGATTGCATATGCTTCAAAGGCGTTTAGTTGTTTAGAAATTTATAGAATTATAAACAAAATGGGTATTGGGGCAGACTCTGTTTCGGCTGGTGAAATGTTTACTGCTAAAACTGCAGGCTTTCCTATGGAAAAAATTTGTTTGCATGGCAATAATAAGTCTAAATTTGAACTTGAATTTGCTGTTAATAGTGGTGTTGGGTATGTCGTTTTAGATTCATATTCAGAAGCAGAAGAATTAAACGAAATTTGCAATAATTTAAACAAAATTCAAAAAGTTTTGATTAGGGTTAATCCGGGGATTGAGGCGCATACACATCATTTTGTTCAAACTGCAAAGGTTGATTCTAAGTTTGGATATTCTATTGATAGTGGCGAAGCAGAAAAGATTGTTTGCTTTGTAAAAGAACAAAAAAATCTAAATTTAGTTGGTTTGCATTGTCATATTGGTTCTCAAATTTTTGAACATAAATCATTTGTGCTTGCAGTGGAAAAAATGACCGATTTTTATAAAAAGTTAAACGATTTATACGGATATACTTTTGATGTTATTAATATTGGTGGTGGTTTTGGCATTTGGTATGCTGATGGCGATGCGAAAAAATCTTGCGAAGAATATGCCGAATATATCAAGATTATTTCTAATGAATTAAAAAGATGCGTTGCTGAAAAATCGCTAAAAAAACCTTTCTTAATTTTAGAACCTGGTAGGTCTATTGTTGGCGAGGCAGGTATAACTTTATACACGGCAGGCAGACTTAAAGAAATTAAGAATATTAAAAACTATATCGCTATTGATGGTGGCATGTTTGATAACCCAAGATATGCGCTTTATCAAGCAAAATATTCTGTTGTTAGCGCACTTAATATGAATGCAGAAAAGACAAACAAATATTCTATTGCCGGTAAGTGCTGTGAAAGTGGGGATATTATTGCAGAAGACGTTATGCTCCCAGAAATCAAGGAAGGCGATTTGATTGCAGTATTATCAACAGGCGCTTATAACTATTCTATGTCTAGCAATTACAACAGGAATTTAATACCACCTGTAGTTATGGTTAAAGATGGCAAGTCAAGGTATGTTGTTAAGCCACAAACCTTTGAAGATTTGATTAGAAATGATATTTAACTAAAAATGCTTACGCTTGTAAGCATTTTTTCTTGCAATTTTGTGGGTTTTATTATATAATATAAGAAAATTGCAAAAGGGGGCTAAAATGGCAGAGTTTGAATCGGTTGTTGATTATTCTACAAAACTTGATAATTTTGAAGGGCCGTTAGACCTTTTGTTGCATCTTATTAAAGAAGCAAAAATCGAAATAAAAGACATTTTTGTTTCGCAAGTAACCGAGCAGTTTTTGGCATACATTGATGCTTTAACTGAACTTGACGTAGATAAGGCTAGCGAATATTTAACAATGGCAGCAACCCTTCTTGAAATAAAATCTAAGTCTATGCTTCCAAAAGAAGAAGAGTTTGAGTTTGGTGAAGAAGACGCGGAAACTAGACTTATTAGGCAAATTGAAGAATATAACTTATTTAAAGAAGTTAGTGCTAAGTTGAAAGAGCAGGAAAATGTTTTGCGTTTTTATAAAGAGCCTGATAAATCGGTTGGCGAAGTTAAAATTGTTTATAATGATTTTAATTTAGATGGGTTGATAAGTGCATTTTCTAAACTTTTAATGCGTGTTGACGATAAGAAAAGACAAGAAAATGTCTTAAAAGAAATTCCTAAAGAAGTTTTTACCGTTAAGGATAAGGTTGATCATATTAGAACAACACTTTTAGATAGAAAAGAAATGAGTTTCTTTGAACTTTTTACCAAATATTACACAAAAAACGAACTTATAACAACTTTTCAAGCAATGCTTGAACTATTAAAACTTCAGTATGTAACGGTTGAGCAAACGGGAATATTTGATGATATAACGATAAAATTAAGGGAAGATAGAAATGAAGAACTTGGAGAAATTGACGAATATAATTGAGTCTATTTTGTTTGTTTCTGGCACGCAAGTTGCCATATCAGACATTGCAGAAAAACTTGAAATTTCTGATAAAGATGTTTTAGCCATTGCTCAAACTTTGAAAGAAAAGTATTCAAAAAATAGTGGCATTCAACTTTTGATTTTTAATAAGAAATTGCAATTTTGCTCTAATCCTGAAAATGCTGAATATGTTTCTGCAGTTCTTAACCCTATAAAAGAAAAAGAACTTTCTAAGAGCATGCTTGAAGTTGCTGCAATTATTGCATATAAGCAACCTGTAACTCGTATAGACTTAGAAGAACTTAGGGGAAATAGTGAATATGCCGTTCAAAAATTATTAGAACTTGGCGTTATTGAACCTGTTGGTAGAAAAGATGCTGTTGGTAAACCTGTTCTTTTTGGAACAACTGATAAGTTCCTAAAACGCTTTCAAATTGAATCGCTTGACCAACTTCCAGATTATGAAGAACTTATAAATAAAATTAGTTTGTTGCATCCTACAAAAGAAGACGACTATTTATATAAAAAAGATGAATATGTAGAAGAAGTTGCTGTTACTGATGAAGGTGAAAATAATAAGGTAAATGCTGATAAAAGTAAACAAAAGCAACAAGATGATTTTGAACTTCCTGACTTAGAAGATGAAGAACTTCCAGACTTTTTGCAAGGTGAAGATGTTGAAAAGTTTTAGGATTTAATAGATATTATATGTGTTATAAATTTAAGGTGTAGAAATAAATTCTACACCTTTTTCTTTATGTTTTATATTTAGAAATAGTATATTATTAAATATAATGCAGATATTAAAATAGTGTTAACAATTGTTGTCGTTTTATATATTTTTTTAATATTTCCAATATTTACAAATATAAATGTTAGATATTCTAAAAATGTAAATATGTTAGAATATCAAATTAAATTGTTTAGTTTTATAACGATATTATTTGGCTATATTGAACTTATAGATGAAGCAATTGTTATTCATATCAATAATAAAAAAGCAGTGTTAATATTTTATAAAGACTTATTTTCAATACGAAAAAAGTTTAAGCCCTTAAGAGATTATCATATTTTTAAGTTGAACACTAATATAAAGTTTGGATATTTGGGCGATGGAATTGAAAAAATAAACTTTTTTATTATTTATAACTTTATATTTAATATGATTGGTCAATGGGTGGGGGAAATAAAACCATATTTATCATTAAAAAGCAATATTATGCTTTGCGAAAAGGAAAATACTTTTATTTTTAGGGTTAGAAGTGTGTTTGTCTTTAATATGCTTATGGTTTTAATTAGTCTTATTAAAATATTTTTGGAGAAAATAATATATGCAGTCAAAAGTAGAACATAACAGAATAAATAATGTAATTGAAACAACGCTAAAAAATTTGAGTAATGTTATAGATGCTGACATGGTTGTAGGAAAGCCTATTTTGTCAAAAGATGGAACTATAATTGTGCCTGTATCTAAAATCACTGTAGGTGTTATTTCTGGTGGTGGAGAATATGGAAAGGTTAGTGTTTTTAAGAAAGGTGATGATTTGCCATATTCTGCAGGTAATGGGGCAATTGTATCGGTAAAGCCTTGTGGTTTTTTGGTGAATGAAGGAAATGGCTATAAAATGATTAGTGTTTCAGATTCTCCTTATGAAAAACTGTTAGAAAAAGCAACTGATTTTATTGATAAATTAAACAAAATAGATTAAATTATGAAAAAGAAAATAAGTATAATATCAATATTGTTAATTGCCTTTATTTCATTAATGATTTATGATATAAATATGTCACACATAACATATGCAAGTGCATCAAATTCGGCAGAAATCGTTATGGAATTAAATACAAATCGTGTTGTGCATGCATTAAATGAA
>JAZOMM010000017.1:0-2377 GCA_045653965.1 Christensenellaceae bacterium
GATGACATTATCGATGCACACAAAAAGGGCGAATTTGACAACTTTTTAGGTTTTTATATGGAAGGTCCATATCTTAATCCTAAGTTTGGTTGCGACCAAGAAAAGAATGCTTGGAGACACGGCGTGTTCCAAAAAGATTACCTTGACCTTATCGAGCGTTCAAAGGACTATACAAAAGTATGGTGTATAGCACCTGAAAGAGAAGGCATTGAACAATTTGTTATCGATGTTAAAAAGGCAATTCCAAACTGTGTGTTCTCAGTTGCACACAGCGAAGCAACGCCAGAGCAAGTTGAAAAGTTTATTCCATACGGCTTAAAGATAGCAACACACCACACCAATGCAACGGGTACACTCGAGCATTATTCAGAGTGTAGGGGGGTATGTGTTGATGAAGCCGTTAACTACAATAAAGAAATTTATGCAGAACTCATTTGCGATAGAATAGGCGCACACGTTGTTCCTTATATGCAAAGGTTAGTTAGAAAGATAAAGGGCGATGATAGGCTTATTCTTATCTCAGACCAATTCATAGCAGACGGACCTGTTCCAGAAGGCTTTGAAGAAGCAACCGACATCAACTTTGACTGGGCAGGCGAAATTGCAGGCTCTGGCATGACACTTGACCTTGCTTGTAAAAATGTTTTATTCCATATGGGATGCTCAGTATGTGATGCGTTTAGGTTTGCATCAACAAACCCAGCAAGGGCATTAGGCTTATGGGATAGGGGCTACATAGCAAAAGGAAATGTAGCAGACTTAATAATTGTAAATCATTTGTTTGATATAAAGAAAGTAATATTTAAAGGAGAAAAAATATGAACAAATTGTTTGAACCAGCAACAACATTCAATTTTACCCCAGCAAGTTTCGTTCCATTTAAGGACAGAGAAATTTGCGAAAAACTTCGCAAAATAAGCGGAACAGATTTGGAAAAGCACACAAAGGCTGACCAACACCCAGAGTTCAACATCAAAGTTATGATGAACCCACACCCAGTTTTGATTGCAACACTTTTCTCAAGAATTAAAGAAGCATCAGAAAAGGGCAAGAAAATCACTTTGATTTTGGGCAACCCAGAACCAGACACATATATTCCACTTGCACAACTCATCAACTACTTCAAAGTTGATTGTAAAAACGTTCACCTATTCGCAATGGATGAATGGGCAGACCAAGATGGTAACATCGCACCTGAAACATATCAAGCAGGTTTCGCACACTCAATGCTCAAATATTTGGTTTACCAAATTGATGAAAAATTGCGTATGCCACTCGAAAATGTTCACTATCCAACAAACAAGAACATTAACAGTTATTCAGATATGATTACAGACTGTGGCGAAGGTGGTGCAGACATTTGTTCTTCTTCACCAGGATGGACAGGTCACATGGCATTTATCGACCCTGTTAAAGATTTCTTCCCAGAAGGTTTCGACCCAGCAGTTGAACCAACAAAAGAACAAATCGATGCATGGCTCAACATGAAGGCTAGAATCGTTGACTTACACCCACTTACAGTTGCTCAAAACTCACTCCACGGTGTATTTGGTCAATCTGGTTACATTGCAGACGTTCCACCTAAGGCTGCAACAATCGGTCCTATCGACGTTAAGAACGCAAGAGAAAGAATCGAAGTTCACGCACTCTTGACAAACTGCACATTCTCTTCATGGCAAAGAATGACATCAAGACTCGTTCTTCACGGACCTGTAACACCACTTATTCCATCATCAATGCTTCAATTAATGAAGACACAAGTTCTCGTTAGTGATGAACTTGCTGCTCCATTTGATTGTTGGGAAAAAGTTGGTTACTAATATTTAACTAAAAACTAAACTAAAAGCACTTGCTTACTTGCAAGTGCTTTTTTTTGTTTTGTAATATATTATTTTTTGATAAATTCAATAATGTTTTTCTTTTTATCTATTGGCAAAGATTCGATTAAAGTCTTTAATTCGCTATCAACATTATAGTCAGCGATGTTAGTGCTAAAAAATCTTTCAATAGGGAACTCGCAAATTTCTAAAATTTGCAACAACTTTTCAACAGTTAAAACAATTCTTCCACTTTCAAGTTGTGCAACATATTGTGGACTCATACCCATTCTTAAACTAACTTCTCTTGCAGATAAATTTGCCTTATTTCTTACATAGCCTATTCTTGATAGAATTTCTTTTATTTCCATATTGCCCCCTAAATAATATCTATACGATTATTGTAAATTAAAACAAACATTGAGAAGAAAAGCCACACACATAAATTTTTCTCAAAAATATCATTTTGAATACGCACAAACATAAAAATGTGTTATAATAATTAGTGAGAGTATTCAAAATGAATACTTTGGGGGATTTTTATTATGGAAAAACATAAA
>JAZOMM010000018.1:0-6296 GCA_045653965.1 Christensenellaceae bacterium
TATATGGCACACGCTATGCTTACTCGTGATAAGGCAAAAAGGGTTATAATTGCCGATATTAGCGAGAAGTGTTTGAGTAAAGCAAAAGACTTATTATACCCTTACATAAATAATGGCAGGGCAGAAAGCGTGGTGGCAAACGGATTTATAGGTGTGCCTGATAGCGATGTTGGGCTTATTGCAGGTATGGGTGGCGAAGAAATTTGCACAATTTTAACTAGTGCAAAAACTCTGCCAAAAACCCTTGTTTTGCAACCTATGAAAAACACCGATAAAGTGCGTTTATGCGTGGTGAATTTGGGATACAAAATAGAAAAAGATTACGTTTTTAAGAGTGCGAACAAGTTTTATGACTTGATGCTTGTCGTTAAGGGAAATGATAACTTGACCGAGCAAGAAATTGAGTTTGGCAGGGATAATATTAAAGATAAAAGCCAAGATTTCATAGATTTTATAAGTCAAAAACTTGCTAGATTAGATAGCATTTTAATGAGTCAAGATATTAGCGAACTTGATAGAGAAAAAATGCTAAAAACAAAGGAAAAATTACAAAAAATATGTATAAAATAAGCGATTTAATGACCTTAACTCAAAAAATTGCACCACTTTCTCTTAGCCAAAAACTAATAGAAATGGGCAGTTATGATAATAGTGGGCTTTTAGTTAAACTATCGGAAAGTGCCGAAAAGATTTTGTTTAGTTTGGACCTTTCAGAAAGTGCCGTTATGTGTGCCGAAAACAATTCTTGCGACACTATTATCACTCATCACCCTGCAATTTATTCGCCAATTAAGGACATAAATATTGACACCAACAAAGCACTTGCCCTTGCTCTAAAAAAGGGGATAAACATTATTTCTATGCACCTAAATTTAGATGTGTGTAGTTTGGGGATAGATAACTGTTTATGCCAAGGCTTAGGTGGAAAAAACATAAAAATCATCGATGAGATTGAAAGACATTGTGGATATGGAAGGCGTGCTAAGGTAGTTAAGCAGTCACTTGAAACATTTGTTAAAAACATTAAAGAAGTGTTTGGCTCTCAAAAGATTTTGTGTTATGGCGATAGGCCTGTAGAAGAATATGCTTCTTTTTGTGGAAGCGGTGGCTCGCACGCAATCGAAAATTTAGATTGCTTAGATAGTGTGGACACAATTGTGACGTCAGACTTAGCACATCATCAACTTAAAGAACTTATAGAAAAGAACAAAAACGTCGTTATAATTCCACATTATGTTAGCGAGCAGTTCGGCTATAAAAAATTTTATGAGTTAGTAACCGAAAAATTAGATAAAAAAGCACAAACTTTTTACTTTTTAGATAATAGATTTATGTAAAGGAGATTTGATTATGATAAAGGCTTTAAAAGAATATCAAACCAAAGATGCAAGACTAAAAGAGATTGAAAATATACTTTTGTCAAGCGAAGAAAGAAAGAAAAGAAATTCTGCAAAAAAATACATCTTGGGCGTTGAAGAAAACGTAAATAAACTCGATGATAAGGCTATTGAGTTAAAGGCAACACTAGATAAAATTATGCTCGATGGCAAAAAACTACAAGACCAACAACAAGAAATTGTGCAAACTTTAGATGGCGTTGCCGATGAAAAAGAAGTTCAATTTTTAATCAAAAAAATCGATGAAATTTTGGCAAAAATTAAAGCGTTAAACGCCGATGCTGAAAAAATTTCTAAAGAAATGCAAAGCGTTGTTTCTGAGTATGAAAAGATTAAAAAGACAACGAAAGTAGCACAAGTTCAATATAAAGAAAACGCAGATAAATACAAGGAATTAGAAGCATCTTATCAAGTGGAAAAAGACGCTCTTGAAAAGGAACTAACAGCACTTAGCAAAGAAGTTGAGCCTTCACTTATGGAAAGATACTTAAAAAAGCGTGCCGATAAAATGTATCCAATTTTATATGCCGTTAAAAACGATGCGTGTGGTGCGTGCAGAATGAATCTTTCTATGTCGGATATGAACAAACTTAAAAATGGTGAAGTAATAGACTGCGAGCAATGTGGCAGAATGATTTATTTAGAACAATAATTTTATTTGGAACAATAATTTCAATATAACAGCATAGGGCGATTACTAAAAAAAAGTAGTCGCTCTTTTCTTAACAAAAATTGTTGACTTTTCAACAAAATGCTTGCCAAACAATAAAAAAGGTGGTATAATGCAGTTATCAACCTAAGAAAAAGGGGGAGAGAAATGGAAAAGTTTATTGTAAAATTTGCAGAGACAGAGCAAGAAAAAATGCAGACTTATAAACTTCGTTATAATGAACTAATTTTAGAATATCGACCTGAAAATATAAATGAAATAGGGTATGATATAACGCCTTATGACGAATATGGAAAACTTGCTATTTGTATTGATACCGAAATAAACCAAGTGGTAGGTTGCTATAGGATTATTACTTCTGACACTTTGCCAAAGGGAAGACCATTTGTTAGTGAAGGGGAGTTTGATATATCCTCGCTCAAAAATAGTGGGGAGAGCATTGCAGAACTTTCTCGTGCGGTTATTAAAAAAGAATACAGGGGCAGTATAGTGCTAATGCTACTTTTGCGTTTTGTTATAGGGTTTATTAAACAAAACGGCTATAGGTATATTATCGGTGAAGCAAGTTTTTATGGCACTGATAAAATGGCTCTTCAAAAGGAAATTTCATACATTGCATATAATCACTTTAATCCTGAATACGAAATAAAGAGTTTAGAAAAAAATCAAGTGGAAATTTTACCAAGAGAGCAACTAAACGAAAGTGAAATCCGTCGCAGTTTGCCACCACTAATTAGGGCATACGTTAGTTTTGGTGCTTTTTTATCAAAACAAACCTTTTGCGATTATGAGTTTGGAAGCATAGATACTTTTGTGCTTTTAGATACAAAAAACTGCAACGATAGATACATAAACAGATTTTTAGGGTTATAAAGTAAAAACTTATAAAAAATACTCAAAAATCTAAAATAGAAAAGTAAAATTATGAATATCCATGAGCAAGGCTTTTGGATATTTCTTTTTAAAATAAATATTTAAAAATTTTTGTCTAAAGCATTGTAAAAAGTCTTTATATTTGATATAATTTAAGTGATTATTATAATAGGGGTGCTATTTTGAACGGATTGGGAAGAGACAACAAAGAAAACAAAGAAAAAAGTTTGATTTTTACCAAAGAAACAAGTGGTGTTGTTTTGGCGCTTTTTTCTGCGCTTTGTCTTGTTTGTTTGATAACAAGAGAAACTGTATTTTCTGAAATAGGAAGGGTTGTTAATGCCTTTCTATTCGGTTGCTTTGGCTTTTTTGCCTATGCTGTGTTTATTTCTCTTTTCGGACTTGGCGTGCTTTTAGTAAGTGGTAAAAAGATTAACCTTTCGGTAAAGAGAAAGGCGCTTATTACAGCCATAAGTTTTGCACTCGTTTTAATTTTGCAATTAGTGACGGTAGATGCTGTTTCGCTTGAGTTTGGCGAATATCTTTCTCTCTGCTATAGCATGGGTGAAAAGGGCATATCTTCTGCTAGTGCTGGTGGGCTTTTTGCTGGTATTATCAGTTATTTTCTTTGCAAACTTTTAACAGGGGTTGGCAGTTATGTCATTTTAGGGCTTTTGATTGCTATAATCACTTTTGCTTTTGTGAAAGATATTATGGATCAAGATAATAAAGCAAAAAGAAAGGACAGGCAAAAGTTTAGAAGTTCTTATGTAAAAGATGCAACTCAATCGCAAGTTGAAAGCGAAGAAAACATAAATAAGGAAGAACAAACTGCAGAAGATAAAAATAATTCTAATCAAATTGTTCAAACTTCTAATCAATTTGAAAACATGCCAACTTCTAAGGCGAGACAAAAACTTTTCATAAATAATCCAGAAGATTTTTCTTTTAAAAACAAGCGTGAAATCCAAAAAGATGCAAATGCAAGTCCATTAAAACTTGAATTTTCTCAAGGTGGGCTAAATGTTGTTCATACTCAAACGGCTAAAGAAACCACGATTAAAAAAGATGATGATTACAAAAAGAAGATTGATTATATCAAAACACCTTCTGTTATCGATATGGAAAAATACACTTCTAATAGTTATCAAACGGGCTCTTTTTCGGTGCCACCAACTTCTGCGACTACCGTGTCTAGTTATATCTCTCCAAGCAAAGTGGAAGATACGCCGTTAAATAGCAATAATGATATTCCGTTTATCGAGCATAATAGCGACAATAATGAAAAGACAAACCAAGATAGTGCTGAAGCAAGGGCTGTTGCTTTTGGCGAAAGATATTTGGGCATAAACGATAATCAAACAAATTCTACCTTTAATCAGCCTGTAATAGAAGAGCCTATAATAGAAGAACAAACAAGCCAAGACGATTTTTCTAAGAACGATACTGATGAAGAAATATTTTCTTCGCCAAGTCTCAGCGAGATAGAGCCAAAGGAAGAATTAACAAGTAGTAGAACAAGTAGGTTTGATTTTGCAAGTTTGGAAAGCAACGTTGTTGAAGAAAATCCACCTATGATTGAAGAAGAACCAGAAATAATCGATTATTCTTTAGAAAACGATAATGATGGCGATGTTGTGTTTGAAGAAGAAATCGAGCAAGACGAACAACCTGCGCCAACTAACATAATGGCAAACGAAAGGCTAAGAGATATTTTTTCTAAGCCAGAAGAAAATGTAGAAACGGTTGCCTTTACAAGTAGGGTTGCTAAAGACAACAACTTGTCATCAAGGCGCTCTGTTATGTTTGAAGAAAAGAAAGAAATAGAAAAGCCTGTAGAAGAAAAACCAAAAGCACCTATAAATAGAGAATATTTTAGGCCACCTTTTGATTTGCTTGAAAGTTATGCTCAGCCATTTAATGCAGAACAAGAAAATCATGAGGAGCGCATGGAAATTATAAAGCGCACCTTAGAAGAATTTAGAATTGATGCTGTGCCACAAGGCTTTGTTCAAGGCCCATCTATAACTAGATATGAAATAATGATGCCAGCAGGCATTTCGGTTAAAAACGTATTAAAGTATGATGATGACCTTAAGATGCGCCTTTCGGCAAAAAATGGTGTTAGAATTGAAGCGCCTATCCCTGGTAAAAACCTAGTGGGTATAGAAGTTGCAAACAACATAAAAGTAACCGTTGGCTTAAAAGAAGTAATGGAAGGTTTAGTTGGTAAAAAAGAAAAGGCAGGCTCGCTTATGTTTGCGCTTGGCAAAGACATCGTGGGTAATGCCATCAGTGATGACCTTACAAAAGGCCCACACTACTTGATTGCAGGTGCAACGGGTTCTGGCAAGAGCGTTTGTCTACACGTTATGCTCGTGAGTATGCTCATGAGATATAGCCCAGAAGAATTAAAACTCGTTTTAGTTGACCCTAAATGCGTTGAGTTTAGAAAATACGAGCATTTGCCACACTTACTCGTTGATGAAATTGTCACCGAGCCTAAGCGTGCGCTAAGTCTTTTACAATGGGCTTATGATGAAACTAACAGAAGAAACGAAATGTTTACTGCTTGTGGTGGGCATATCAGCAATATCGATGATTATAACTCAATGATTGCAAACGACAAGATAGCAAAACTCCCTAGAATAGTATTTGTTATCGATGAACTTGCCGACCTTATGGAAGCGTGCAAAAAAGACTTAGAAGCAAGGATAAGAATGATTGCCGCTAAATCTCGTTCAGCAGGTATTCACTTAGTGCTTGCAACACAGCGTCCATCAGTCGATGTTGTTACGGGTACGATTAAGGCTAACTTGCCATCAAGAATTGCCTTAAAAGTTATGAACTTTGCCGACTCTCAAACCATACTTGCAGGTGGTGGTGCTGAAAAACTTTTGGGTAACGGCGATATGCTTTATAAAAACTCATCTATGGGCGACTATGAGCGTTATCAAGGCGCTTACATTAGTGGCAGAGAGATTTCTAATATCGTTGAATACATCAAAGAAAAGAACACTGCTTATTTTGATGAAGAAATTATGCAGTTCTTAGATAAAGAAACACGCCCACAACCAGAAGAAAGTTCTTCTAGCGAAGAAGGTGGCAGTGGCGAAGAGTTTAACGACTTTTTCTTAAAGGCGCTTTGGTTTGCTGTTAAAACGGGAACTATTTCAATATCTTCATTGCAAAGAAGATTTTCAATAGGTTACCCAAGGGCAGGAAGCATTTTTGACAAGATGGAACAAAAAGGTTTTATTGCGCCTAACGAAGGTGGAAAGGCAAGAAGGGTACTAATTACCCCAGAAGAATACGAACAAAGATTTGGACCTGGTGTAGAAGATTATTGATATGGA
>JAZOMM010000019.1:0-3633 GCA_045653965.1 Christensenellaceae bacterium
CTGCATTTATTAAAGTGGCAGTTTCTTCATAAAATAATTCTTGCATATTTCACCTTTTGATTATTTTACCACACAAATGACTAAAACACAATTATTTTAATTTAATAATTGTAACGCCGTTTTCGCCTTCGCCATATTTTCCACGCCTAAATTCTATAACATTTTTGTTTGTCTTTAAGTAATTTCTTATGGCTTTAAGTAAAACGCCCTGCCCAACACCATGAATAATTTTTATTTCTTCTAAATTATGAATTATTGCTTGGTCTAAAAATTGTTCGGTTTCAGTAAGCGCTTCAAGTTCGGTCTTGCCGATAACATTTATTTCTGTTATAGGAAGCCCGTTTGCTGTTTGTCTATAAATTTTTATATCTTTTTCGGCTTTTTCTATCTCTTTTTCACTATTATATAGTTCACTTATTTTAACTTTAGTTTTAATATTACCAATCAAAACTTCGGCTTCGTTTTTACTTTCTTTAATGCTAAGTAGTTTTGCATATGCGCCAAGCGACTTAACATAAACTTTATTACCAACTTTTAAGTCTGATTTAGTTGCCTTAATAAGTTCAATTGGGCTGTTATCGTAATCACTTTCTAAATATCTACTGTTTTTAAGTCTATTTTTAAGTTCGTTTGCTCTAAAAACTTCTTTGCTTTCTAAGTCAACAGCCTTTAATATTTTCTTAAGTTCATCGATAATTTCTTCGGCATCAGCAAGTTTATCTGCAACAATTCTTTTTGTTTCGTGCTTTGCCGTTTGAGTTATCTTTTCCCTTTCTTTAATTATTTTTTCTTTTTCTAATACAATTTTCTCTAGTTCGCTTTGCTTTTCTTTTTCAAGTTCATTAAGTTTTAATGCAAGTTCATCGGCCTTTCTTCTACTTTCTTCGGCTTTTTTAAGCACTAATTCAAAAGACACTTTTTTGTCCGACAAAAGTAAAATTGATTTATCGATAATATCCTTATCAATACCAAGTGTTTTTGCTATCTCAATTGCGTTAGAACTTCCTGGCAAACCAATATTTAGTTTATAAACTGGTTTTAATGTTTTTGCATTAAACTCCATTGAAGCATTTTCAAGTTTATTACTACTCATTGCAAATTCTTTTAGCCTTGAATAGTGTGTTGTAATTATTCCAAAACAATTGCTATCAAGTAGTTTTTCTATTATTGCAAGAGCAAGTGCGCTACCTTCTTCTGGGTCTGTGCCAGCACCAATTTCATCAATCAATACCAAACTATTTTTATCAACATTATTTATAATATTGATAATATTCATAATGTGCGAAGAAAAGGTTGAAAGATTTTGTTCAATGCTTTGCTCATCACCTATATCGCAATAAATGTTATTAAACACAGAAATTTCGCTATCATCATCTGCAGGAATATAAAGTCCACTCATTGCCATAGCAGAAAATAACCCCGTAAGTTTAAGCGTAACCGTTTTTCCGCCTGTATTTGGACCTGTTATAAGCAAAAAGTTAAAGTCTTTTCCTAAATGTATAGAAACAGGCACAACTTTATCTTTATTGATAAGTGGATGTCTTCCCCTTTTTATATCAATTATACCATTGTTATTAAGTTTAGGTTTAGAGCATTTATTTTTATAAGCATACCCTGCACGAGCAAAAGCACAGTCAAGTTCGGCTAAATTTCCAGCATTGTATCTAAGAGCATCTGACATGCCAGAGATTTTTTGAGAAAGTTCAGCGAGTATCCTATGAATTTCTTCCTTTTCATCAAGGAGTGCTTTTTTTAGGTCGTTGTTAAGTTCCATAACGTGTTCAGGTTCAACAAACACAGTTGCACCTGAAGAAGATTGGTCATGAATAAAGCCCTTAACATAACTTCTAAACTCACTCTTTACAGGAATTACATATCTATCTTGACGCATTGTAACAACTGCATCTTGCAAGTATTTGCTTGAACTTCCACGCATATACGAGTTAAGTTCGGCTCTAATTCTTGCGTTTATGTTTGCAATACTTTTTCTTATAGAATAAAGTTTTGGAGATGCATTGTCGCTAATTTGGTCTTCAGAAATGATTATGCGAGAAATTTCGGCTTCAAAATCTGGATTTGTATATAAAATATCAGTTATTTGCTTTAGGACATACAAACTACTATCATTTACCGAATTTATTGCAGTTTTAATAATTCTTGCACTTTTTAGATTTGCTAAAACATGCAAAATTTCAACATTATTTAAAACGCCACCAACATCAACTCTTTTAAGTTCATCGGTTATATCATCAAAGAAATAAATACCACCTGTACTATAAGTAAAAAGATATTTATACGCTTCTTCGGTTTTTTTAAGTGAAAGTTCGCAAGCAACAAGACTTGTTAAAGGCTTTGAAGATAATATTTGCTCTTTTGTGCAACCTAAAACGGCAAAAGCACAAACTTCAGCCAAAATTTTATCATATTCAAGTGCCTTTAATGTCTTTTCGCTAACCATTATCTAAGTTCTGTTCCTAATTGATAACTTAATGATTTTAATATCTTTTTAATAATGTTATCCACTTCTTCAACATTTAATGTTCTATCATCTGCAACGAATACAAGATTAAATGCCATACTCTTTTTGCCTTCACCGATTTGTGCGCCTTGATAAATATCAAAAAGTTTTATACTATCTAAGTATTTACCACTTGCACGCTTAATAATATCCTCGATTTGTGCGTGTGTAATGCTGTTTTCAACAATAATAGCAAGGTCCCTTTCAACAGTTGGGAATTTTGAAATTTGTTTTGCTGAAATCTTGCTATTAAATTGTTTTTCTAGTTTAGAATAAGAAATTTCGCCAGCGTAAACAGGTTTATCGGCATCAAGTTTATCTATAATTTGTGGATGAATTTGTCCAATTGAACCGATAGTTTCACCGTTAATTATAATATCTGCACAGCGTGTTGGATGATAGTATGCCTTTTTAGAAGCAGTATACTCTATCTTTTGACCATAACAGAAAGAATTGATAATACCATCAACAACGCCTTTTAATGTAAAGAAATCTTCGTTTTCGCCAAACATTGCAAGAGATAACATCTCGTTTTCAACAGGCAACTTTTCAAGTGGAAGTTCTGTTGGGTTATAAACTTTTGCAAGTTCAAACAATCTTCCATCAAAGTTCTTTCTATTTAAGTTGTTGCAAGCACTTCTAACTGCTGATGGTAAAAGAGATGTTCTCATAACTGCTAAATCTTCACCAAGTGGATTTAAAAGTTTAATAAACTTATGTTCATCTGCAGTTTTGTCAAGTCCAAACATATCGTATTCTTTTTCAGAAACAAAAGAATAGTTAATCATTTCATTAAAGCCATAGCCAACTAAAAGATTTTTTAGTTGTTCGTGTGATTTTTGTGCTTCAGTAAAGCCACCATTTGTAATTGCAGAAGTTTTTAAAAGGGTTGGCTTTATATTTTCATAGCCATATTCTCTAATAATTTCTTCAGCGATATCTGGATAATCTTCCATATCTTCTCTATAAAGTGGAACTTTTACTGTTAATTTACCATTATCGCAAGAAACACCAAAACCAAGTCTTGTTAAAATATCAACAATAGTTGCTGTTGGAACATCAATACCCAAAACTCCATTAACTTTATCGATTGTTGTTGTAATTTCTTTTTGATT
>JAZOMM010000020.1:0-2518 GCA_045653965.1 Christensenellaceae bacterium
TGAATAGTATTTATTGCAAATCTTTTACCTTTGTTTAACACACCTCTTGCCGTTAGGTTATCAATTATATCTTTAACATATACGTCTTGAGCATATTGTTCGTATATAAATCTAACGTATTCGGCTTTTTCTTCATCAATAACAAGTTTTTGATTTTCTTTTCTATAGCCATAGAGTAGGTGTCCACCTGTATAGTTGCCTTTAATACGGCTTTCGTTTAATCCACGTTTTACTTTTTGTGAAAGTTCAGCTGAATAGTATTCGGCATAACCCTCTAGCATACTTTCTAATATAATTGCTTCAGGACTATCAGGGATATACTCGGTGGCAGATAATAGTTTAACGCCATTAGTTTTTAAGGTGTTTTTATGTATAGCTGTTTCAAGCTTATTACGGCTAAACCTGTCAAACTTATAAACTAATACGTAATCCCATTCTTTACGGCTACTATCTTTAATCATTCGCTGAAAATCAGGTCTGTTATCGTTTGTTCCTGTCATTGCTCGGTCAATATAGGTGTCAAGAATAATTATATCGTTGTTTTTTGCGTATTCATTACAAACCCTTAATTGTCCGTCAATAGACTGTTCACTTTGGTTATCGCTAGAGTATCTAGCATAAATTACTGCTGTTTTAATTTCTTTTTTCATTTTTTTAATCTCCTTTTAATTTAATATAGTTTTTTAATTTGTCTTACCGACGGAGGCGACCAAAACGAATCGGCTTATGTAATTTGCATTTTTATATATTGAGCCTTTTTCACAAGGGTTGCTAAAAGCAATGCATTTCACCCTTGTTAAAAAGAGCCGTTTCGTTTAAGCTCCGTCAAACAGGGTAAGACTAATTTGATTTAGGCATTTCTTTGATAGTTTCTTTGCTAACGGTTCCCATATAAGTTCCCTCATCAAAGCACATGAATCTATCGTATAAAATAGCCTTTTTATCTTCAATTCCGTATGGGCAAAGTATATCCTCATCAAGAATATCCGATATAAAATAAGTCGGCAACTTCCCACCATAGCAAAGCCGTTCGCCACTTTTTTCTATGTATTTAATTAGGTATCTAACCGAGTTGCATATATCCTCATCGGTATATATCTTTTTAAAGTCGTTTCTACCAAATTGTTTAAGAAAATGTGTGTTTTGATAGGTTGTTTGCATACGGCAAGTAGTAGTGTTATAATCTTTTGTTTCTTGTAGTTCGCCTATCATGTTAGGGATATAAAAGATTCCGTGAAAGTGTAATCTTTCGTTTTTAGGGGAGCGTTCAAAAGCTCCTATATATTTCCAATCTTTTCTATTAACCATGTGTTTTAGAGTGTTTAATAATTTCTCTCTAAAATCATCAGGCGACAATATCTCATCAGAATAGGTAAACGTACAAAAATAGTTCCATTCTTGCAATCGTATTTTTCGCATAAGTCTTACGTTGCGTTTTATGTTATTGTTCCTTTTCCGTTCATTGCTTTGGTTAATAAAATCCGTTCTTTTTTCAGTGTCAGGTATAGTTTCTTTTAACTTTTCGTTTATAAATTCATTACGTTCATTTCTTGGCAATTTTTTGCTGTCTTTATAAGCCCTTTCAAATATCTCTTTTTCTTTGCTGACAGTCTTTCTTTTCTTGCCTGACTTTACTTTTTTTCTAGGAAAATTCTCTTTAGGGATAGCTATATAATGACTTCCGTCAAAATATATCTTTGCTTTTCCAAAAGACATAGTTTTTACCTCCTTTTTAAGTATTTTTAATGGCAAAAAACAAAAAATGGCAGGGTAAAAACACCTATGGTTTTCTACTCTGCCATTACTTTACATTACATTTCATATTCATTTACTTTTAATCAGTCAATTCGTTACGTTACATTTCCATTTCCTTTACCTTTTTAACTTTAATTTTGCTGATTATTTTTACTTTTCTTATACAAATCCATTATGCGAGAGAACATAGTTTCAACAAACAATTTTTGTTCGTTATTTGATAGCTTTGTTAGGTCTGGGCTACCACGTGTTTCAACTTTTAATTTGTGTTTAAGCATAGTTTATTCCTCCTATATTTTTTGGAGAATAAAAAATGGGCGCAATACGAGTGTAAAAAACTCCGTACTTCGCCCATAAATGCCATCTTTACCGTGATGCGTCATTTTGCTATACGCCACAAAATTTATTCAACTGCTGACATAATAACATAGTAAAAATACCTTTGTCAAGCGTTTAAGACAAAAATCCGAACAAATGTTTGCAATTTTTTTATTTAGGGTTGCAAATACGCCTTTAGAGGCAAGAAAGAAAAGGGGTTGATAAATTCTTTATTAGCCATAAAAACACTTTAGGAAGATAAAAAAGGAACCTTGATTAAAGGTGGTAAAGAAAAGCAAAAAACGCAAGGCGTTAAGTGGTTGTTTGGCGCCAACGGATTAGTGCGCCAAATCCACTCGCCTGCGTTTGCTTCTTTACCTTTTTTTCAAGTGTTTTTATTCGCTAAAGTTTTCGAGTGATAAAGTTTAGGTTTTGTGTCTGCTTG
>JAZOMM010000021.1:0-1689 GCA_045653965.1 Christensenellaceae bacterium
CTTTATTTTAATTCCAACCCTTGTTTATCAATATAAAAAGGGCATAAAAATGGTTATTTTAACACTTATAATTGCTTGTTTTGTGCAAGTTGCACTTTCACTATTAGTTAATAGATTTATCAACTTTCCACTTTATATGGGCAGTGGCGCTAAATCTTTTTTTGAATCGGTTTGGGGGTTCGTTGCACTTTTTAACTTGATTAAATCGATTGCAATAAGCATAATCACAATTTTACTTTATAAAAAATTATCGGCATTAATAAAGAGTATTTAGTATGGAACTTATTTCAAATAGCGAAAAGCAAACGCAAGAAATTGCGTTCGAATATGCAAAAACCCTTTCCAAAGGCGATGTTATTCTTCTTAACGGTGACCTTGGTGCTGGAAAAACGGCGTTTACTAAAGGCATTGCAAAATACTTCGGTATTGAGGGCGTTACAAGTCCAACTTATGCATATCTTAACGTGTATAACGACCTAATTTACCATTACGACTGCTATCGTTTATCTTGTGGGGAAGATGCCTTAATGCTTGGGCTAACCGACTATTTTAACGGCGACAATATTTGCATTATAGAGTGGTCTGAAAATATTAAAGACGTTTTGCCAGAAAAGGTAAAAGTGGTTGAAATTCAAAAGATAGATGAAGGGATAAGGAAGATTATATTATGAACTATCTAGCAGTAGATACAAGTGGAAAAAACCTAACCATTTTAATTTGCGTTGGCGATAAGGTTTATAAATATTACGATAGTGAGTGTGGGGTAAGACATTCTACTTCTTTGATGCCACAAATAGAAAGCCTTGCAAATAAGGTGGGGTTTGATTTTAATAAGGCAGACTTTTTCTCTGCCGTTGTGGGCGCTGGCTCGTTTACAGGCATTAGAATTGGCGTTTCTACTATTAAGGCAATGTGCTTTGCATATAATAAGCCATGCCTTGCAATAACTTCTTTTGATACTTTGGCATATAATGACTTTAGTGGCAAGGTTTTGGCAATAATTGATGCAAAACATAACGGATTTTATGTTTGTGGATATGAAAACGGCAAAGTTTGTTTAGAGCCTAGTTATGTGGATAGAAGCGTGGTGGAAAACTTGCTAAGTGAATACACGGGCGTTGCAATAGAAGAAATCGAAGGTCTTGATATAAAAAAGGTTGATATTACCGATGGCTTAAATAACGCCATTATCAAAAATTTAAATAGGGTTACAAGCGACTTAGAGAGTTTATCGCCACTATACGTTAGAAAAAGTCAGGCTGAGGAAGGAAGATGAAATTAGACTGGCTAGAAATAAAAGACACCCAAAAAATTGTAGAGTTATATAGAGATAACTTTGCTGACGGCTGGTCAACAAAAATGCTTGAAGATGCCTTTTTGACAAATAGGTTTTTAGTTCTTGGCGTAAGTGATGAAAAAGAACTCGTTGGGGTTATAACCTGTTCGACAACCCTTTTCGATGCCGATATCGAAAGCGTGTTTGTCAAAAAAGAGTTTAGAAAACAAGGTTTAGGTGGGTTGCTTATCAACCGACTTGAAAAAGAGTTAAAAGAAAAGAACATAGAAAAGATTTTTTTAGAAGTTAGAAAATCTAACCTTTCAGCACAAAACTTATATATTAAACATGGCTTTGATAAAATTAGCGAGAGAAAAGGCTATTATAGTGATGGGGAAGATGCCGTGATTATG
>JAZOMM010000022.1:0-3481 GCA_045653965.1 Christensenellaceae bacterium
GCTTTTTGCCGTTGTTGAAGGACTAATAGGCACTGACGTTGAAAAAGTTTATAGAATACTATTAAAACTTGCACTTTTGCCTGTTGTTGCAGGACTTTCTTATGAACTACTAAAATTGCTTGCAAAAACAAACTCAAAACTTGTTTTACCATTAAAATTACCTGGTATGATGCTCCAAATGATAACGACTCGTGAGCCTGATGATGAAATGCTTGAAGTTGCTATCATTTCGTTTAATACCGTTTATGAAATGGATAATGACCCAAATATTAAGCCGAAAGATTTTGTAATGCCAACAAAAAGAAGCGAACTTGTAGAAAAGATTAAATTTGAACTTGAAGAAAATGGTATAACAGAAGATGCTGAAAGCGAGTGGATTATTAGTATAACTCTTGGCATTAAGCGTGACCAAGTATATACTGATGATTTAGTTATGCCTAAAGATATAGATAAAATAAATCAAATTGTTAGCGAGCGTATTTTAGGCAGGCCACTTTGGTATTGTATAGGCAATACAGACTTTTATGGTTATATAATAAAAGTTGATGAAAGGGTGCTTATTCCAAGACCAGAAACTGAGATTTTGGTTGAAAATGCATTAAAATATGTAAATTCGACATCAAAAGTTCTTGATTTATGTACGGGAAGTGGTGCTATTGCAATTGCAATTAAAAAAGAAAAAGATGCAAACGTTTGTGCCGTTGACATAAGTGATGATGCACTTGAACTTGCAAGCCAAAATGCAAAAGATAACAATGCTGACATTAAGTTTATTAAAAGCAATATGTTTGAAAATTTAGTGGGCGAGAAGTTTGATGTCATTGTTTCAAACCCACCTTATATAATGAGTAAAGACATTTTGACCTTGCAAAATGAAGTTAAAGATTTTGAGCCACATTTGGCACTTGATGGTGGAGAAGATGGCTTTGATTTTTATAAAATTATTGCAAAAAATGTAAAAGATTATTTAACTGATAATGGCGTAGTTTTATTAGAATGTGGAATAAATCAAGCACAAGAGATAAAAAATATGCTTGTAGGCTTTAATAGTGTAGAAATTATTAAAGATTATGATGGAATTGAAAGAATAGTTAAGGCGGTGCTTTAATGTTTAAAAAACTTGATAAAATAGTTGATAGATACGAAAAACTAAACGAACTTGTTAGTGACAGCGAGATTATAAGCAAGATGGATGAATGGCGTGCTTATACCAAAGAACTTGCTGAAATTACACCTACTGTAGAAAAATATTTAGAATATAAAAAGGTGATTTCTGAACAAGAAGAATTAAAAGAAATGATTCCTTTGGAAAGCGATGCAGAAATGAAAGCGCTTATGCAAGAAGAATTTTTAGTTTGTAAGGATAAAATTGCAAGTATTACAGATGAACTTAAGATTTTGCTTCTTCCTAAAGACCCAAATGACGATAAAAACGTTATTATGGAAATTAGGGGTGGTGCAGGTGGCGATGAAGCCAACCTTTTCGCTTATGAACTTTATAAACTATATATAAAATATGCCGAAAAAAATCGTTGGAAAACTGAAGATATTGAAATTAGCACAACCGAACTCGGTGGCTTAAAGGAAGCAGTATTTTCAATTTCTGGTAAGTCATGCTATGCAAAACTTAAATATGAAAGTGGAGTGCATAGAGTTCAAAGAGTTCCGGAAACAGAATCTCAAGGCAGAGTTCACACTTCAACAGCAACCGTTGCTGTTCTTCCAGAAGTAGAAGACGTTGAAATAAAAATAGATGAAAAAGACTTAAAAGTTGACACTTTGCGTTCTTCAGGCGCAGGTGGACAACACGTTAATAAAACCGAATCTTGTATTAGACTTACGCACCTTCCAACAGGTATAGTAGTTTTATGTCAAGATGAGCGTTCGCAAACAAAAAATAGAGAAAAAGCAATGAAGGTTTTAAAGAGTAGGCTTTATGACTTTTACCAGTCACAATACGATAAAGAATACTCTGAAAATAGAAAAAGTCAAGTAGGTACAGGTGACCGTTCTGAGCGTATCAGAACTTATAACTTTCCACAAGGTAGGGTAACCGACCATAGAATAGGGCTAACGCTACATTCCATTGATAATTTTATGTTGGGTGATATCGATGAAATGGTAGAAGCGCTTGCTATTCACGATAGGGAGTTAAAACTTAGTGCCGGTTTTGACGAAGAATAAAAAGGATATATGTCATGTGTGTTTCAAAAAAAGTAGGAAGGATTGCCCCATCTCTAACGCTTGAGATTACGGCAAAGGCAAAAAAAATGAAAGCCGAAGGCATTTCAATTATAGGCTTTGGTGCTGGTGAACCAGATTTTAATACGCCAGAATTTATAATTGACTCGGCAAAAAAGGCTCTTGATATTGGCTTTACAAAATATACGCCAGCATCAGGAATGGTAGAACTAAAAAAAGCAATATGCGAAAAATTTGCTCAAGAAAACAACTTAAGTTATGACCCAGCACAAATAGTTGTTTCTTCGGGTGCAAAAAGTTCGCTTTATCATGCGATATGTGCTATTGTTGACGATGGTGATGAAGTGATATTACCAAGTCCATATTGGCTTACATATCCAGAACTCATTGCTCTTGCTGGTGGCGAGTGCGTTTATGTTCAAACACTAAAAGAAAACGAATATAAAATGACTGCTAAGCAATTTGAAGATGCAATTACAAATAAGACAAAGTGTTTGATATTAAATAGCCCAAACAACCCAACAGGTGCTGTTTATACCAAAGAAGAACTTGTTGAAATTGCAAAAGTTTGTGAAAAACATAATGTTTATGTAATTTCTGACGAGATTTACGAAAAACTTATTTATGATGGCGAAGTTCATTATTCAATTGCAGAGTACAGCGATTTTATGAAAGAACATACAATCATCGTAAATGGCATGTCAAAGACATATTCTATGACAGGTTGGAGAATAGGATACCTTGCAGCACCACTAAATATTGCTAAAGCGATTTCAAGTATGCAAAGCCATACGACAAGTAATGCTTGTTCAATTGCTCAATATGCTTCTGTAAGTGCTTTAACCGACCCAAAAGGCAAAGAGTTTGTTGATAATATGCAAAAGGTCTTTGACGAGAGAAGAAGACTTATGGTAGAAAAACTCAGCAAGATGAAAGAAATAACATATATTGAACCAAAAGGTGCTTTTTATGTGTTTGTCAATGTTTCATCTTTATATGGAAAGTCATTTGAAGGCACTGTAATTGATGGTTCATTAAAGTTTGCTGACTGTGCCCTTAAAAATGGCGTTGCAGTTATTCCGGGCGTTGCTTTTGGCAATGACAAGTGTATTAGACTTTCTTATGCAATATCAAAAGAAGATATTTCTTTAGGCTTAGACAGGCTTGCAGATTTCATTAGTAAAATCAATTAATATTTATCTATCAAAAAAAGTTAAAAAAATACATAAAAATTTTTTAAAAACATATTGTAATTTTCTAAAAAGTGTTATACAATATA
>JAZOMM010000023.1:0-14669 GCA_045653965.1 Christensenellaceae bacterium
ATAAAAATTTTGCTCTTTGTTTTCATTTTTTCTCCTTTGACAAGCAATATAAATTATGATATAATAAATTCATTATTGAACATATTGTTCTGTAAAATTGTATCATGAATTTAGATAAAAATATATCCACAAAATCTAACAAAAATTCAATACTGAACAAAAACATAAAAATGTATGGAGAGAAATATGGATAGAAGACAAAGAAAGTCAAGAGAAGCAATATTTAATTCATTTATATCGTTGTTATCAATAAAACATTATAATAAAATAACCGTTGGGGAAATTATAGAAATTGCAGATGTTGGAAGGGCGACTTTTTATTCTCATTTTGAGACAAAAGACTTTCTTTTAAAAGAGTTATGTGCCGAACTTTTTGACCATATTTTTAATGTTGAAAAGCAAAATATTGGTGCAAATCGCACAATATTTGATTGTGATAATAGTGATGATGCGTTTTTGCACTTGTTTAAGCATATAAAGAAAAACGACAACAATGTTTGCAAATTGTTATCATCAAAAAACAACGAACTTTTTTGGGAATATTTTAAAGGTGAAGTGCGTTTGTTGATATTAAGACGCATATCTGACTTTAAGGATAAAAAACCACAAAACATACCCCAAGATTTTTGGGAAAATCATATAACTTCAACCTTTGCTGAAACGCTAAGATGGTGGATAAATAATAAATTGAAATTGCCCGCAGAAAAGATAAATGAATACTTTTTGTCGTTGGTCTAATTTTTCAAGTGAAATAATGTGTATTTTAACTAAAAAACAATTGACAATATATTTAATTATGTTATAATTAATGTGACAATGTAAAAATAGGAGAAAAATGAAATGAAATTTACATTCCCAAAAGATTTCTTATTTGGCGCAGCAACTTCTGCTGTTCAAATTGAAGGTGGTATTCATGAAGGTGGAAAAGGCGAAGATTTCCACTCTGATAACTACAAAAGAGACCCAAAATTGTATAACTATTCTGACCCAGAAGTAAACGCAGACTTTTATCACAAATATCCAGAAGATATTAAGATGATGAAAGAATTAGGACTTAAGTGCTTCCGTTTCTCAATTTCTTGGTCAAGAATTTTCCCAGACGGACCATACAAAGTTTGTCAAGAAGGTATCGATTATTATAATCGTGTTATCGACGAACTTAAAAAACATGACATTAAAGCGTTTTTCGACCTTTGGCACTGCGATATGCCATTATGGCTTGTTCAACTTGGCGCTTTAACAAACAGCTCTTTTGCTGATTGGTTTAGTTACTATGCAAAAACTTGTTTTGAAGCATTTGGTGATAGAGTTGATTATTGGTGTACAGTAAACGAACCAAACATTAACTGCGTTTCAAAAGAAGCAGGTGGAAATAAGTTCACTTTCTTCAATATGATGATGGGACACTATAAAGCAGTAAAAATTTATAAGTCAATGAATTTACCTGGTCAAATTGGTGCAGTAATTCACGTAATTCCTTATTACTCACTTTCAATGGACCAAAAAGATATTGATGCTGCTGATAGAGCAATGGCTTACTATGCTGGCAGATGGCTTGACCCAATGTATAAAGGCTATTATCCAGAAGTTCTTTTAAAGGAAAAAGAATTTGTTGAAACTTTGCCACCAGACTTTGAAAAGTTAATGAAAGAAAACTATATTGAGGCTGACTTTATCGGTGTTAATATTTATGGACCAGAACACGTTGAATACGCTGAAAATGAAGGATACCTCAAGTATAAGAAGATTATTAACAAAAATATTCCAAAAGATGACTATGGTTTTGAATATTATCCACAAGGCTTGTTTGATACACTTGCATATTTGAGCGATAATTACCCAGGAAAGAACATTATTATTACCGAAAATGGTATTGGTGTTAAAAAGTGGGGTAATTACGAAGAAGAACTTCACGATGGTTATAGAATTAATTATATGCGTGAACACCTTCGTTCACTTTCTCGTGCTATTAAAGCAGGTTTCCCAGTAATTGGCTATTTCCCATGGTCAATTATGGATACAAGTGAACTCCGTTCTGGTGGTTATACGCTTATGTTCGGTTTAGTTCAAATTCGTTACGAAACACTTGAACGTGTTCCAAGAGATAGTTGGTATTTCTATCAAAAAGTTATCAAAGAATTGAAGGTTGACTAATATCATTTTTAACTAAAAATTAAGCAGTGCTATGCTTTTGCGTGGCACTGCTTTTTTATAAACAAAATTGTTAAAATTTTACTATAAATTTTTCAATTTATACTTGACAAAAAAGTTAATTATGTTATAATTGATGTAATATTATAAAAATAGGAGTATTTTGTTATGAAATATGAAATTAGATTCGACTTTCCAAAGGATTTTATGTTTGGTGTAGCAACTTCAGCAGTTCAAATTGAAGGCGACCATTACGTAGATGGCAAAGGTGAAGATACTTGGATGCATAGGTATAAGGCTGACCCTGCTAAATGCAACAATGCAGACCCAGATAAAGCGGCAGGTTTTTATCATACATATCCAGAAGATATAAAGCTTATGAAGGAACTAGGGGTTAAATGCTTCCGTTTCTCAATTTCTTGGTCAAGAATTTTCCCAAATGGCCCAGCAGAAGTTAACCAAGCTGGTATCGATCACTATAACAAGGTTATTGATGAACTTAAGAAAAATGGTATTAAAACATTCTTTGACCTTTGGCACTGTGATTTACCTTGGTGGGTAGTTGCTTTAGGTGGACTTACAAATAGTTCATTTGGCGATTGGTTTACATCATACGCAAAAACTTGTTTTGAAGCGTTTGGTGATAGAATTGATTATTGGTGTACTGTTAACGAACCAAACCTTAACGCAGTTTCTGAAACATCAGGTGGTTCTAAGTGTTTCCACAATATGATTCTTACACACTATAGAACTATTCATCTTTATAAATCAATGGGACTTAAGGGTAAAATCGGTGCAGTTTTATGGATAGAAGCAACTTATCCATTTACAACATCTGAAAAAAATAGACAAGCTTCAAGAAACAGAATGGCTGCCTTTGCGGGAAGATGGTTACAACCAATGTTTGAAGGAACTTATCCAGATGAATTGATTAATTCAGGCGATATTGATAAAAAGATTAAAACCGATTGGAAAAAGGAATTAGAAGAAAACTTTATTCCTTGTGACTTTATCGGTGTTAACTACTATAGTTCAAGATATGTAGAATATGGTGAAAACGACTACTTAAATGTAAAAGTTATTCCAAACTCAATCTCATATATGCCAACAGATGACTATGGCTTTGGTTACTATCCACAAGGTTTGTTCGATACTCTTATGTATTTACACGAACATTATCCTGACAAAGAGATTATTATTACTGAAAATGGTGTTGGTAAGAAAAGACTTGATGACCTTGATGCAGACCTTCACGATAGTTATAGAGTTCAACATATGCGTGAACACCTTCGTTCTCTTGCTCGTGCAATCAAGGCTGGCGTGAACGTAGTTGGATATTTGCCATGGACATTCTTAGATACAAACGAAGGTGCACACCTTGGTTTTGACGTTGTATTTGGACTTGTTCAAATCAATCGTGAAACATTTGAACGTCGCCCAAGAGATAGTTATTATTATTATCAAAACGTTATTAAAGAATCTAGGGTTGACTAATTTCATTTTTAACTAAAATATAGCAGTGTTATGCAAATATGCGTAACACTGTTTATTTTTATATGAAATTTGTAAGTAAATACTATAAATTATTAAATTTATACTTGACAATATTTTAGCCTATGATATAATAAAATAAACAATTAAAAATAGGGGTATTTCATTATGATTTTCAACTTTCCAAAAGACTTTTTATTTGGTGCAGCATCGTCAGCCTGTCAAATAGAATCAGCGTATTTTGAAGATGGTAAAGGCGAAGACGTTATGGGATATTACGGAAAGATTTATCCAGAAAAATTTGCAGGCAGTCACCCAAATGACAGTGCCGATTTTTATCATAAATATCCAGAAGACATTGCTATGATGAAAGATTTGGGACTAAAATGTTTCCGTTTTTCAATTTCTTGGTCAAGAATTTTCCCAAATGGCCCTGATGAAGTATGTCAAGCAGGTATTGATTACTATTCAAACCTTATTGATGAACTTAAAAAAGCAGGTATGAAAGTTTTCTTTGACCTTTGGCACTGTGACCTTCCTTATTGGGTAATTGAAAAGGGTGGTCTTTTAGAAAAAGATTTTATAAAATGGTTCCATAACTATGCTGAAGTTTGTTTTAAGGCTTTTGGCGATAGGGTTGAATTTTGGTCAACAATAAACGAGCCAAGTATTAATATTATGGCTGCCTATGCTTATGAACATCAAGCACCATTTATGCGTGATATGAACCTTGCAATTAAGGCGTGCCATATCGCAATTTTAGCACACTATGACGTAGTTCGTTTGTATAAATCAATGAATTTTAAAGGTCAAATTGGTGCAGTTATTCACGTTGAGCCAACATATGCACTCACTATGGATGAACAAGATAGATTGGCTGCAGAAAGAAGATTTGCTTTCTATTCTGGTTGGTGGATGGATCCTATGTTTAAGGGGCACTATCCAAAGATTTTAATGGATTATAAATGGCTAACTGATAAACTTCCTGAAGGCTTTGAAAAAGACCTTGCAGATAACTTTGTTGACAGTGATTTTATTTCTATCAACTATTACAGCCCATCATTTGTAAAATATGCTAAAAATGATGAACTTGATTATGAATTTATCAAAAATGAGCAACTTGCTGGTGATGACTATGGTTTTGTCGTTTATGCTCAGGGCTTGTTTGACACAGTTAAACGCTTAAATAAAGATTATCAAAATAAGGATATTTATATCACTGAAAATGGCATTGGTGTTAAAAAAGAAGGCACGCTTGATGAACAATTAAACGATGATTATAGAATTAACTATATGCGTGAACATTTACGTGAACTTTCTAAAGCCATCGATGCTGGAATTCCTGTAAAAGGCTATTTCCCTTGGTCGATTATTGACACGTGGGAAGGCTATGCAGGTGGTTATAACTTTATTTTTGGACTTATTCAAGTTAATTATGAAACACTTCAACGTCGCCCAAGAAAGAGTTATCACTACTATAAAGAAGTTATTAAGCAAGGTAGAGTCAATTAACTAATAAATATTGTAATTTATTTTAAATTTTGGGCTAATATTTTTAAAATTTCGTTGACAAATATAGCAACATTTAGTATAATTCATATATAGTTTAATCAAAATGTAGTTTTATGCCAAAAATTGGCACTATTTTAGGAGAATTTATAATGTCAAATTACGATAAGAAATTAGTTATTGCAGGTAACATACTTGTAGACGTTGTTAAGAATATCGATTCATATCCACAAATTGGTATGTTGTCTCACATTACAGACATTTCTATGGCTGTTGGTGGTTGTGTTCCAAACACAGCAATTAACCTTGCTAAGATTGACAAAAATATTCCTATCACGGCTTTAGGATTAGTTGGTGATGATGCTAATGGTAAGTTCGTTGTATCACAACTTGCTCAAAATGGTATTAACACAGACAAAATTACATATTCAAAAACAATTCCAACAGGCTTTTCAGATGTTATGAGTTTGGAAGGTGGCGAACGTACATTCTTCTTTAACAAGGGCACAAACGCTGCATTTGGTCCAGAAGATATTGACGTTGATAATCTTGATTGTGATTTGTTCCACATCGGCTATATTCTTTTATTAGACAAGTTTGATGCTGATGATGCTGAATATGGCACAGCAATGGCAAGACTTCTTAAAAAAGTTCAAGAAAAAGGTATTAAAACTTCTATCGACGTTGTTAGTGATAATAATGCTGATTATGGCAAGAAGATTGTTCCAGCATTAAAGTATGCTAACTATGCAATCATAAATGAAATTGAATGCTGTCGTATTTCAAAGTTAGATGCTTATGATGCTGACGGAAAATTGAATAGAGAAAATATTAAACTTGCAATGCTTAACATGGCTAAAGCAGGCGTTAAAGATAAGATTATTATTCACTGCAAAGAAACAGCATTTGCTTACGATGTTGCAACTAAGGTTTACACAGAAGTTCCATCACTTAAAATCCCATCAGAAATGATTAAGGGTAGTGTTGGTGCAGGTGATACATTCTGTGCTGGTTCACTTTATGCAATTTACCATGGTTTAAGTGATGAACAAACTCTTAAATTTGCATCGGCAGCAGCAGCTTGCAACTTGTTTGCAGCAAACTCTGTTGATGGTATTAAGAGCCAAGAAGAAATTCTCAATATGGCTGAAAATTGGGAAAGACTAAAATTAATTTAATAGCAAAGGTAATTTTACCTTGTCTATAAATAAAAAAATAAAAAAATAAAAATTTTTAAATCTTTTCAAGGAGGATGAAAGCATGCCAGTATATGAATCCATAAAAAATGCTGACAACAAAATCGTTATTTCTGCTAAAAATAGAGATAGCGTAACATTCGGCTGGGACAAAGTTGTTGAAAAATTAGCTTCACTTGTTGACTCAACCGATAAGAACATTGCCATTGATGGTTGGTATGGTATTGATTTTGCAAAAATTGCAAATGCAGTTGCTACCAAACTTCAAGCAAAAGGCTTAAAAGTAGAGCTTTTTGCGGCTAGCCAACTTTACAAGTCAAGAGAGGACATTATTGCTTATAATGCACCTTACGTGACAGAAGACCCTGGTTTTGGTAAAGTAAACAAAACAGGTGTTATTGAAGACCTTATGTGTGAAAAAGCAATTGCTGATTTGAAGAAGAAACTTGCTTCAAACGCAGTTGTAATCGTATATGGTGAAGGCGCTTGCATCAAGGCTCTTGCTGACCTTTATGCTGTTAAGTGCTATGTTGATAACACACACCAAAAAGTACAATGGGATATGTGGGAAGGCAGACTCAATACATTTGGCTGCACAACTCCTACTAAAGACTACAACTGGAAAGAATATAACTATTCTGACTACTATATGTTGAAACGTCAAAAAGACTATATGTACGGCGCAATGGATTTCTATGTAGAAAACTACTTCGAAAATGACCTCGTATTAATCCCAAGAACAGCATATGATGAAATCATGTCAACTCTTGTTAAATACCCAATCCACGAAGTTAAGATTTTCAGCCCAGGTCCATGGGGTGCTTACAGATACTTAGATATGGATTATCAAGTTGAAGGCCTTGCTAACAACGCATGGAACAAGATTGCTGGTCCAGAACTTCGTATTCTTATCGATTTCGGTGGCGAAAGAAGTATTTCTATGCCAATGCTCAACGCTATGCAATATGGTGAAGATCTCGTTGGTGGACTTATCAACAAACAATATCCAGGTTTGTTCCCACTTGATATCTGGCTAGATGACGGTTGGCATCCAACTCCACAACCAGCTGAAAGAATTTCAATGCCAATGCATATTCACCCATCAAGCAAATACGTTGCTGACCACTTCGACGAACCACTCGGAAGATATGAAACATACTACATTGCAGAAGCTTATGAAGGTGCTAACACATGGATGGGCTTCCACGATGATGCTGATATCGAAGAATGGGAAAGACTTTGTGAAGAATCACAAAACATCAAGGTTATCGAAAACTGGAAAGAATTTATTGCTAACTGGCCAAGTAAAGAAGGTGACTTATACTTGATTCCTCCTGGAACAATGCACGGTCACGGCGGTAACCAAATGGTTCTTGAAATGGATACAAACCCAAGTATCAACGGTACAGAATATTCATTCTTTGAATATGACTTCGCAAGACCATCATGGGATGACAACGCTAAGACTATGACAGGTAAGCCATTGAAGATGCACCTTGAACACGGCAGAAACATGGAAAAGACAAGAAGAGCATCTTGGGTTAAAGACCACTTATTGTCAACACCAGCAGTTGTTAAATGGACAAAGAACTACTTCATTGACCGTTATAAGACAACTCCTGTAATGCCATATCACGTTGAAAGAATCCACTTCGAAAAAGTTGGTGAATTCTCAACAGAAGGTAAGTTCATGAACATGCTTACATTGACAGTTGGTAGCAAAGTAACTGTTCGCTCAAAAGCAAACCCAGAATATTTTGCTGTTTGCGACAAGTTCCAAACATTAGTAGTTCCAGCTTGCTTCGGTGATTACGAAATCATCAACGAAGAAGGCGGCCGCGCTACTTGTGTTATCCAAAGATGGAAGAAAGGTTAATATATAACTAAACTGTAATTTATGAGCCACGGTTAAAATTATTTTTAATATTTTTGACCGGGCTCATATTTTAAAAAAGGGGCTTATTATGAATATATTAGCAATTGGGGCTCATCCAGATGATGTTGAAACTTGTTGTGGTGGTACTTTAGCAAAATATGCAAAACTTGGGCATAAAGTTTTCACAGCAACTACTACAAATGGTAATATAGGTTCAGCAACACTTTCTATGGAAGAGATTGCAAAAATTAGAAAAGAAGAAGCTCGTAGGGCAGCTGCTCACATTGGTGCTGAATATATTTGTCTTGATTATGATGATGAAATGTTTTATGAAGATAAACAAGCAAGACTTAATTTTATTAATTTAGTAAGATATTGCAAAGCTGATGTTATTTTAACTCATTCACCAAACGATTATAATCCAGACCATGAATTGACAAGCAAAATCATTCGAGACATTGCTGTTATGATTCCTATTGCAAAAATTCAAACAAAAGCAAAACCTTATGATAAAATTCCTGTTATTGCTTATTTTGAACCTGTACATGGTTTAGGCTTTATTCCAACTGAATATGTTGACATTTCTGATGTTATTGATATTAAAAGAGCAATGTGTTATGAACATAAGAGTCAAATTCAATGGATGCAAGATAATTATAAAGATGCTGTAGGGGATAAAGATTTCCTTGAAGGTACAATGGTTCAAGCAAGATATAGGGGCATACAATGTGGCGTTCAATATGCTGAAGGTTTCCGCATGGCGAATGATGCATTTAGAGTTGTTCCAAAAAGGGTGTTACCATAATATGAAAACTTATATTGAAAACTATAGTCATTTTGGAAAATGCTTATTTATTGAAAATGGCGATATAAAAATTGGAATTCCAACAGAGTTTGGTATTAGAATTTCCTTTTTATCATATAAAGGAAGTGAAAATTTGTTCTATGAACAGCCACTAAATGTAGATTATTTATGTTCTGATGAGGGTTGGCGTGTTCAAGGGGGACATAGATTATGGCTCGCTCCAGAAAGTAAGTTAAGTGCTTATCCTGACAACGAACCAATAAGTTATCAAATTTTAGAAAATAAAGTTATTCTTTGTCAAAATGAAGACCCATGGCTTAAAGTTAAAAAGAGTATGGAAATTTCTTTTGAAGGAGATGACTCAGTAAAAATAGTTCACAAGATAGAAAATACCGATAATGAAACTCGTAGATTTTCTTCTTGGGGAATAACATCAATGGCACCAAACGGCGTGCAATATATTCCAATGCAAATTAGAAAATGTGGCGATGAACCACTTAGTAAAATCACGCTTTGGGATTATACAAACCTTGGTGACGAAAGGGCAGAATATTCTCGTGAACTCATAAAAATTACACATAGACCTAATAATGACAAACTTTATAAAATAGGCGTCGCTCACCCTGATGGGCACGTTAAGTATGTAAATCGTGGTGTCGTTTTTGAAAAGATATACGATGTTTATAGAAATAAAGAATATCCAGATGGCAATGTGTCTTATGAAACATATCTTTGTGACCAAATGACTGAAGTTGAAAGCCTTTCACCACTTTTTGATGTTAAACCAAATCAAACTATCGGTCATACCGAAGTTTGGAAATTAACAAAAGAGTAAAAAATTTTTTCATATTTTCCCTTGCGAATATGAGAGAAAAATAATATAAATAGCAGGGTTATAAATGGAGATTATTATGAAATTAAATGTAGCAACAGTTGCGCTTGCTTGTCCTGTTGAAGTTGGCTATGATGAAGCAATGCCATTACTTAATCAAACTGTTAAGGCAATGGAAGCTCAAGGCATCACTTGCGAAAATACAGGTGTTGTTATGCACGACATCGAAACAGTTCGCCAAGCAGCCGAAAAATTAAAATCTACAGATGCAGATGTTTTAATGATTTGTATTGCAACTTGGAGTGAAGACCATCACTTGTTAGACCTTTTATCTTATGTTGATATGCCACTTATTCTTCGTGCTTATCCAGCATTTGACACAGGTTCACTTTGTTGTGCACACCAAATCAGTGCTGTATTTAGAGATATTGGCAAAACTTGTGAATTTGTTTATGGTGATGCTGATGACCCTGCATGCGTAAAAGAAATTAAAACAATTGCAACAGCATATGCTCTTAAAAATTCTATGAGCAAGACTATCGTTGGTGCAATCGGTGGCAGAGTTAAGGGTATGACTGAAATTGCTTATGATGAATTCGCTATTAAGCAAAAATTAGGTTCAAGAGTTGTTAACCTTGATGAAGAAGAATTAACATCAAAAGTTAACGCTATTTCTGATGAAGAAGCAAAGGCTCTTCTCGAAGAAAAGAAAGATATGCTTAAAGGTTGCAAAATTACTTCTACAAACGAATCTATGCTTGAATCAATGAAATTCTATAAAGCAATGAAAGACCTTGCAAAAGAATATGAATTACAAGCATTATCAGTTAAGTGTTATACAAAATATATGGGTAAAGTATGTCTTGGCTATTCACTTTTAGCTGAAGAAGGTATTGTTGGTTCTTGCGAAGGCGACGTTACAAACGCTCTTACTATGAAACTTATGTATGACTTAAGTGGAAAACCAATTAATAATACAGACCTTTTATTCCCAGATGAAAAAGCAAATACAATCATGTATGCTCACTGTGGTTCATCAGGCTTCTCAATTGCAGAAGGCGAAATTGAACTTGCACCTGTGCGTTTGATGGAAAGGGGTGTTTGCTCTAAGTTCGTTGTAAAACCAGGTAAAGTTACTGCTGTTAACATTTGTGGTCACGGCGATGAATTCCGTCTTTCATTTATGGTGGGTGATGCTATTCCATGTAGTATGGAATTCCCTGGTAACCCTGTAAAGATTAAATACGAAAAACCTGTTTCACAAATCAATAAAGAAATTATGAAATATGGTATTGGTCACCACTGGATGGTTGCTTATGGCGACTTTAGTGAAGAACTCAAATATTTCTGCAAAATTAACAATATTTGCGTATATGAAATTTAATTAAAGGAGAAAAAATATGAAGCGTTCAGAAATTAACTCAATTATGAGAGATGCTCTTGAATTATTCAAAGAGTACAAAATTTGTTTGCCTGATTTCGTTCTTTGGACACCAGAAGAATGGAAAACAAAGGGTGATGAAGTTCAAGAAATTAAAGACAATATGTTAGGTTGGGATATTACAGACTTTGGTAATGGCGATTTCAACAAAGTTGGCTTATTCTTAATCACACTCCGTAACGGAAACCAAAAAAATCAAGCAAAATATCCAAAGCCATATGCTGAAAAACTTATGATAGTTAGAGAAGGTCAAATCACACCAATGCACTATCACTGGTCAAAAATGGAAGACATCATCAATGCAGGTGGTGGTAATTTAATTATCAAATTATATAACACAACTGATGATAATAAACTTGCTGACACAGATGTTAGCGTTGTTATTGATGGTGTAAAACACGTTTACCCAGCAGGTACGGAAATTTGCTTAAATCCAGGCCAAAGCGTTACATTAACTCCAGGCTTATTCCACAGATTCTGGGGTGAAGTTGGTAAGGGCACAGTTATTGTTCGTGAAGTTTCTATGTGTAATGACGATGCAAACGATAACTGCTTCTATGATAAAGCAGGTCGTTTCCCAGAAATCATTGAAGATGAAGCACCACTTCACTTACTCTGCAACGAATATAACAAATAATTTTATAAAAATATCCACTAGTAAAACTAGTGGATATTTTTTATACTATCTAAAAAACGGGTGTGGTTAATTTAACACCCGTTTTTTATTGCTTTTTTTGCTAAAAAATATTATAATAAATATGGTATAGTATGCCTAATTGCATATGTTTGAAATAGCAAAAAAACAAATAAAAAAATCCCAACCACTTGGTGTGATTGAGATTTGGCAGGGGAGCCTGATTCGGGCGAAGCCCTGCGTAATAAAATGGAGCAGTCAGCAACCGAAGGAGTAGGTTGCGTGAATGTAAATACAAATAAAAAAATCCCAACCACAAACTGTGATTGAGATTTGGCAGGGGTGCCTGATTCGGGCGAAGCCCTGCGTAATAAAATGGAGCAGTCAGCAACCGAAGGAGTAGGTTGTGTGGATTGATAAAAAAATAAAAAATCCCAACCACTTGGTGTGATTGAGATTTTGGCAGGGGAGACGCGATTCGAACACGCAACCTACGGTTTTGGAGACCGCTACTCTACCGTTGAGCCACTCCCCTATAGCATATTGATTATATACTAAAATCAAATTTTAGTCAAATAAATTAAGCACAAAAAGGTGAAAAATGAAAAAGAATTTTAAATTAGGTGTTATTGGCTGTGGATTTATGTCATCTGCAATAATAAAAGGCGCAATTAACGGAAAAATTCTATCAGCAAACCAAATTTATGTTAGTGATATTAACAAGGATTCACTTGATAAAATTGCTACTCTTGGTGTTAAAACAACTCAGAACAATGTTGATTTAGTTAACGATTCTGACTTTGTTTTATTTGCAATAAAGCCACAAAATTTAAACGATGTTTTATTAAATATAAAAGATTGCAAATGTAATAAATTTATTTCTATTATGGCTGGCGTTAAAAAGCAAAAAATAAAAACTGCTTTTCCAAATGCTAAAATTGCTCGCTGTATGCCAAACACTCCTTGTGCAATAGGTTCGGGTGCTGTTGGGCTCGATTTGTCTGATTTTAAGTGCAATAGAGATAAAGGTTTTATCACAAAATTAATGTCATCATTTGCGAGTGTTGTTCTTGTTGATGAAGATAAACTTAATGCTGTTACGGGCGTTAGTGGAAGTTCTCCAGCGTACTTTTATTTGTTCTTAAAAGGTATAATTGAAAGTGGGGTAAAACACGGACTAAGTTATGAAGATGCAAAAACTCTTGCTGTAAGCACAATGATTGGTGCAGGCAAAATGGTTCAAGAAAACGATGAAAAGTCGCTTGATGACCTTATAAATGCTGTGTGTAGCAAGGGTGGAACAACAATTCAAGCGATAAACACTTATAATGAGTGCGAACTATCAAAAATAACGGAAAGGGCGATAGATGCTTGTGTAAAAAGAGCATCTGAACTAGAGAATTTATAATGAAAACTGTTGATATTTATACAGATGGTGCTTGTAGTGGTAATCCTGGCCCAGGTGGATATTGTGCAATATTGATTTATGGTGAGCATGAAAAGGTTGTTAGTGGGAACGAGATGGAAACAACTAATAATCGTATGGAACTTCTTGCCGTTATAAAGGGGCTAGAGTGCTTAAAAGAAAAGTGCAATGTAAATTTGTATAGCGATTCACAATATGTGGTTGATGCTTTTAATCAAGATTGGGTTTTTGGTTGGGAGCAAAACGGCTGGAAAACGGCTGGAAAAAAACAAGTTAAAAATATAGATTTATGGCAAAAACTTTTAGAGCAATACCGAACTCATAAAATAACATTTATAAAAGTTAAAGGGCACGCTGATAACGAATATAATAATCGTTGTGATAAAATTGCCGTTAGTGAGTATAAAAAGTTAGAACAATAATTTTATATTACGGATAAGTTTTTATACTAAGAATATAATATTATTATGAGTAAAACAAATAAAATTTCTATTATAAAAACAATTTTATTCGATATATTTATAGCACTAATTGGTTGTTTGGGTGTTGTTTTTACAGTTTTATATGTCGACACCTTTGAAAGTGGTGTGTGGCTAAATTATTCTAGCGTTATAACAGCAGTTTCGGTTAGTTTAATATCGATATTAACCGTGCTAACAATAACATTTTCAAGCAATTCTAAGAGTTTTGTATATAAACTTTTTATGCTTGTTGTAATATGTATTTCTATAATAATTGTGTCACTTTATTTTCTTAAAACTACGGGTTTTTTAAGCAAGGTAGATAGTGTAGATAAATTTAGAGAATATATATCATCTTTTGGTAACCAAGCAATTTTATGGTTTACCATAATACAATTCTTACAGGTGGTGGTTCTTCCAATACCAGCGTTTATAACCGTTGGTGCAGGCGTTTTGCTGTTTGGCCCGTTAAAAGGGGCTATATTTAGTTGTGTGGGGATTATTACAGGTTCTATAGTTGCTTTTTATATAGGCAGAGTTTTTGGCTTTAAGGTTGCTAAATGGTTGGTCGGTGAAGATAGTTTAAATAAAGGATTAAAAATTATAAAAGGAAAAGATAAAGTAATTTTAACCTTTATGTTCTTATTTCCATTTTTCCCAGATGATATTTTGTGTTTTGTTGCAGGGATAACAACACTTAGTCCATCATTTTTTATAACTATGATAATTATCACAAGAATTGTTTCGGTCTTTGCCTCATCTTATTCGATGAACAATAGCATTATTCCATACGATACTTGGTGGGGAATACTTTTATGGATATTGTTTATTATCTTTACTCTTTTTG